>NZ_KB850145.1:0-6877 GCF_000369685.1 Acinetobacter sp. CIP 102136 | reverse complement strand
GCATTAATACCTGTAGTCGTGATGCTTGGGCCACCTGTAATCACTAAGCCACTGTTGTCGAGCTTACTGCCCGCTGTCGTGATGCTTGGCCCACCTGTAATCACTAAGCCACTGTTGTCGAGCTTACTGTTACCTGTGGTCACGCTGTCGACACTAATATCCGATGCTAAACTTAATTGCACACCACCTGCAGTAGTAACACTGTTGATATTACTATCACCTTTAACATTGATAGTTTCTCCCAACGCATAGTTATTTGAGGTACTACCATCACCAAAATTAATGCCTTTTTGTGCTTCTGCTAGTGCTGAATTCGCTGTAGTTTGCGCAGTCGTTACGTTATTATTCGTAGTAGTTAACTGACCAAAGTTAACCGCATCACCTGATGCTGTACCTGCTGCAACATTTGTGATCTTTTGATTATTTAGGTTTGCACCACCATTTAGATTACTTACTCCCGTTACACTTAATGTGCCACCAGTTGCAAGATTTCCTGCTGTAACTGTACCTGTAAATGTAGGCGCATCTACTACGCTATATTTATACGTATTTGTAGCAGCATCATAAGTTACAGTGGTATTAGTACCATCGGCTAAAGTAACTGTTTCACCTAAGCTAACTTTATCTGTAGCACCTGCATTTGCTCTAAAATTCAAACCTTTTTGTGCTTCTGTTAATGCTGAATTGGCAGTAGTTTGAGCTGCATTTGCCGATGTCTGTGCCGCATTTGCTGCATTTTGCGCAGTCGTTACATTGTTATTCGTGGTAGTTAACTGACCAAAGTTAACCGCATCACCTGATGCTGTACCTGCTGCAACATTTGTAATCTTTTGATTATTTAAATTTGCACCACCATTTAGATTACTTACTCCCGTAACACTCAATGTGCCACCAGTTGCAAGATTTCCTGCTGTAACTGTACCTGTAAATGTAGGCGCATCAACCACGTTATATTTATACGTATTTGTAGCAGCATCATAAGTTGCAGTTGTATTAGTTCCATCTGCTAGGGTGATGGTTTCACCTAAACTAACTTTATCTGTAGCACCAGCATTTGCTCTAAAATTCAAACCTTTTTGTGCTTCAGTTAAAGCATTGTTAGCTGTACTTTGCGCTGCATTTGCAGAAGTCTGTGCATTATTAGCATTAGTTAAAGCAGTATTCGCTGTATTTTGTGCTGTAGTTACGTTGTTGTTAGTTGTGGTTAATTGGCTAAAATTAACCGCATCACCAGGTGCGGTACCTGCAGCAAGATTAGTAATTTTTTGGTTATTTAAGTTTGCCCCACCATTTAAATTACTCACGCCTGTAACACTTAATGTGCCACCAGTTGCAAGATTTCCAGCAGTTACAGTACCAGAAAATGTAGGGGCATCTGCAATTTGGATATCAACTGTATTTCCCGTAATGACAGTTTTGACATTTGCGTTTGAACCAGTACCTGCAAGACCACCAGTAATATTTAATGTTGATCCAAGTTTATTAGTTGAACTACCTGCATTAGCATTAAATATTATTGCTTTATTTACCGCTGTATCTAAACCAGAAAGTGCAGCACCAACATTATTTACATTACCCGTTTTTGTTCCTGCATTTGGATCGGTAGTGACATTATAGTTCGGTACTGTATACGCATTTGTGGCTGGATCATAGGCTGCTCCACCACCCAAAGCAGTTGCTAATCGGCTATGTGCGTCATCATAAGCCTTGTCTAATTGCGCTACATTCACGGCATCAGTAAGGGCGGCACCATCAGCGACATTCTGAATGCGTCGAGTTGCGCTAGTCGTACCAACTGAAACTACGCCATTCGTAGCAGAAGGTGCGACATTCGTTAGAAAAGAATTACCCGCCTGTGCAGTTGTAGTGGAACCCGCACCTAATGCAACGGAGTTAAGAACATTGGCATTTGCATTTTTACCTATAGCAACGGTGTTATTAGCAGAAGTAGCACTTGTTGTTCCTAGTGCAATACTATCAACTGTATTAGCTGCAACTTTAGCATCTACACCAAAAGCTATAGATCTATCTGCACCAGTTGCAGTTTGAGAGCCCGCCATTAATGCCGCACTATAAGCCGCCTTAGCATCAGGCCCTTGTTGATTGTATATTGTGCCATTTATAGCTGTACCATCGCCACTCGATCCTAACGCCAAAGATCCTTGTCCGTCAGCGATTGGGCTTTTATGGATAGTAGATAAACCACTACCTATTGCCACACCACCTTTACCATTCGATGTAGTAGGGTTTGTATTAAAATTAGAACCAATAACTACTGATTGAGTGGCAGTTGTTGAAGCAATGACATCATTACCAACTACTGTTGATTGCGCACCTAAAGCTGCAATATTTGCACCTATAGCTAAAGACTCAACTGCAGGAGCACAAGCAATACTGGTTTCATTTGCAATAGCAATTCCTGCACCCTCCGCCCCTGATCCGGTTGATGTACGCGTACAGTTTGCAAAGGTTGATCCTCCTCCTGCTTCATAACCAGCAAATGCAAAATTTGCAGTAAAGACTGTAAAAATTGCAAGAGATAGAATTTTGTAGTTAAAAACTGAGCTTAATGAAACATCTTCTAGTTGTTGATTTTGTAAACAAGAAGCTTCGACACTACAATGACTTTTTGTTTTTCCTTTGGCTAACTCAGAAACCGCTACCCAAATACCCAAAGATGCATTCCATACAACCTTATAAACCTTATTCATAATAATTTCCAAATGCAGAAAAGAAGTTAGAACTTGTAGCCTTATGTATACAAGTCGGTTTACCAAGTAAAAAAATGTAATTTATTAGACCTCTTGCGAAAGTATCGTTTTACCTAATTTTTGAATTGGCTAAAACCTTATAAAATGTAGCTTTGGGCTGTTTAAATTTTGACTAACGCAAGAAGTTTATTATAGAGTAAAATAAAGTTTTTCTTGTGAGAAGTAAATCACACTTTGACCCGGCTTTGTTGCACAAAGGCTTGAAATGCACAGCTGCCCCTAAGTGATCCAAATTTAAGTGGCAACTTGGGTATGAGGTTGACCTAATTCTGTAAATTTCTTTAAGACTGCCACACGTGCATGAATCTCGTTGACTTGATTGTTAAATTTTTAGCGCTGAGTTTCTCCCCTAATAATTTGATGCAATGCATCTTGGTTTCCACCAAACTTCGCCGATGATAGCCTGACCATTTTTTCCATAGTGTTCTGCCTAAACGTTTAACTGTTCGAAGTAATTCATTTCGCTCCTGAGAATGTGATTTTGTATCTTTCCAAGGTCTTGCATTTTTTCTAGGAGGAATCACTGCATGTGCTTGTCGATCTGCAATGACTTGACGGCATCTTTTTGTGTCATAAGCTCCATCGGTATAAACAGAGTCTATTTGCTCATCCAATGGAATCTGATCAAGTAAATCACTAAGTACTTGTGAATCGCTGACATTATTTGTGGTGAGTTGTACTGCACGTATTTGAAGGGTTTCAGCATCTATAGCAATATGAAGCTTATGCCATTGGCGACGATATTCAGGCTGATGTTTCTTGCGTTTCCATTCGCCTTCGCCTAAAAACTTTAAGCTAGTTGAGTCGACCAATAGATGTAGTCCCTCATGACTTTTTTGATAGCTTATCGCAATATCAATATGCTTTTGTCGTCTACAGAGGGTGGAGTAATCCGGTCAGTGGAATAACTGAAAACAATTAATGGGTATATAAGGCTGCTGGAACAGGTAACAGCCGCGGTGACTTTGGTGGTGGTGTCTCTTTTGGTTTCCAATGGAAATAAGAGATTGGATCTTATAGTAGTTTAATATTTATAAAACTACTGAAACTCATTTTTACAAAGTGATGATTTTCATCAGCACCATTAAAATTGGACTTTCTTAAGTCCAACTTTAATGGTGCTTTTTTAATCAAAAAGGTTAATGGAATACTGCGTTATAAAAACTTAAATAAGGATTTATATTTTATAACTTTTTGAAAAGCAAAAGCTCCAAAGTTCGCACCCATTCGGGATGCTCTGTACCTACCGTTTAAAATCGAAAGGGAGCTTGTAATCAGAGAAAAGGCAGGGGCGAAATTTTAATGCCAGGTGGTCGCTCGTAGACACTCGCCGGCTCTTACTGGAATGATTAAAATATCTAATCAAAACCGTGGAACATTGATTAAAGAATATTCGTGGAACATGAAAAATCATAAAAAAAGCCCAAACGGGCTCGATTGGGCTATAAACTAGAAACTACAGCATTGATTTCTAATGAAAATTATAACACGTTTCGTATAAGGTGTATTATGTTAATTTTAGGAAAACTGAAAATTCGAGTGCTATATGTTTCTAAAAAATAAAGAAAATATTGAGAATAAATTTTGGCTAGCAGTTTGTTTACTAACGATCTTAGTAATAGTAATTTCGGCAATATCTCTACCTTTTACTGATGATACTCTGAGCTTTATTAAAGATGTATCCGGCACGGCAGCAACAATACTTACTGCTTATACTGCTGTTATCCTGTTTCAAGATTGGAGAGACATTAAGAAAACAGAAATTCTTAGCCAACACTCAAATGAAGTATTCCCAATTCTAAATGATTTAGCATCATCCTTATTTTTCCTGAAAAACTCATTGGTATGTACTATTGATCAGTTCTATAAGTTAAAAGAATATGAAAGAGAAAATGAAAGCTAAATTTGAAAGTAAGTATGAAAAAAATTTAAAATTTGGAGTGAGAAAAGTTCTGAATCCTGGTCGAGATTTTTTAGAAAATTTTTGGTTTTTTCATAAAGAAAAAACCAAGCATGCAGATTTTTTGATTAAAAAAATGAGTGTAATATTTCTATTTGAAGCTGTAATTTTTGAGTTCAGTGAAGTTTAAATTAGACATTTTTTCTGAATACCTTAAGTTGTCATTAAAAAGTAAACATGTATTCTTTTCCGAATTGGTTTGATACTTTCTCCACCCATTGCTCTATTTTGTCAGCTGTCATGACTTGAAAATCTCGCCAATAATATTTCATCTGCTTCCATACCATCTCGATTCGATTTAACTCAGGGCTATAAGCTGGAATAAAATACAGATTCGTCGAAAAGTTAGTTTTAAGTAGCTCTCTGTAATCAGCCATCTTTTTACTTCTATGAATCGAGGCATTATCAACAATAAGAACCAATGGAAGGTTATACGTCTGTTTTACTCGTTGAGCTATTCCAGTTAAATAGGCATAAAACCAAGTACTTGTCACTGACTCTTGTAAACAGCTTGTCACCAGTTTCCCCGTTGAAAGCAAACACCCCATGACATTAACTCGTTTTAATCTTATTGCATCAACCGCATGAACATCACCTATCTTTGTCCACGCATAGCGGTTATCAGGTGTAGATGAAAATCCTGTTTCATCAACATAACCTAATATAATTTCACCACGTGCCGCTTGCTCTCGTAATTCTTCAATCTGCTGTGTTGCTTGTTCAAATGCAATCGGATCTCTTTTTTTTCAAGCTATGACGGGTACGCTTGAAGACCATACCTGAATCCCGTAAAAACTTACGAATGGTTTCAACAGACACGGACACTTCGTATTCTTCATGTAGTTTGACTCGGATTTGTTCTGCATTGAGTGGACTTGTATTGACCCAATCTAGGATTTTCGCCTGATAGTCTGAGATCAATGTATTGGGTCGACCTGAGCGATGACCTTCTTTAATCGATTCAAACTCATACAATTCCCAACGTCGGCGTTGTAGCCTTATGGTTTCTGGGATACGTTCTTGTAGAGTGGCAACTTCCGCAACACTTTTACCTTCGGAAAGCCAGAGAATAGTTTGGGCACGTTGCCTTTCACGCCAATGTTTTGCATGCTTGACCAGAAAAATGAGTCGTTCTCGCTGTTCTAAACTAAGTGGTACAGAAACAATTCTAGGCATGTGTGAACATCTGTTAACTAAAAAAACCTTTTCGCATCATTAGTTATTTTTGTCAACTTAAGATCTCTAATCTTTGCTTCAATTAAATGCATAAATGAAAAGAGTAATTTTAAATGTATGTCTATAATCTAAGTTATTCATCGTCTTTGTGATGATCGTTACCAAATAGCTTACAAGTAAAAATTATTGCTAATATTACTAAACTAGAAGAAATACCAGCATATAAGTTGGCTAAAGTTCCTCCATAAACAACGATATCTTCTAAAAACAGAATTACTATAATTATAATAGATACATGTAATATAATAACTTTTAGATCATGGAACTTATTAATTGATAGTGTCTTAAGAAATGAACTGTTGGTAAAAATAGCTTGTTGAATAAATAATTTATAAAAACCTGCTGAAATTAAATGAAATGTAATAGCAATTAATGAAACATCAAGGATTTTTAAAAATTTAACAACAACTATTTTTACTTCAAAATTAGTTGCGTATATATTTTTAACAATAAAAGTTATAGCATCTATAAGTAAATATATTGTTGATAAATATAAAAAAATAGATGAAATTATACAATTTATAATAACTATGATAACTAAAAACCTACTCTTTTCAAAAAAATTTTGGAGCACTTTATAACATCCCTTAAAATGTAAAAACCAACCAATTATTTAATCAAAATTGCGAATAAGCAATTGACTTGAAAAAAGCAGCATTGGTTGAATTGCCATACAAAACTTACAACCGTAGTCCCTATCTTTGATACTACCTAACTATTTTATATAATTGATAATTTATTTCTAAAATTTGAATTAATTTGTTGAAAATTATTTAAAAAGTTAAATCACAGATAGTAAATTGAATGGAAAAAGAAAATATTGATAGCTCTAGAGATTCATATCTAATTAAGTTTTTAATATCCGTATTTAACATAATGGCGGTTATACGAAGTACACTTGTATATTAAT
>NZ_KB850144.1:42358-71864 GCF_000369685.1 Acinetobacter sp. CIP 102136 | reverse complement strand
GACGCATAAAGCGACCCAAATAGAAGAATTACTACCACATCGCTGGAAATCCAACTCAAATTAAAAAATAGGCATGGGGTTCAGCGGACGCTTACTTAAATAATGGTAATTCCTTATCTTTAAAATAGAGAACGCCCGATGAAATTCATTAGGCGTTTACTTTAAATAAGTGTCAGCTTATTTTATAACCAGATGTACTTGTCAATCATGATTCTTTTTCTCAATTGCCTTAAAAAAACAATCTTGCTATTTTTGACTTTTCACACCATTTTGTTCAATTTGTACTGCGGCTTGCCAGCTAGGTAGTTGGCTTAAACCTGCTACGTAACGTTGGATATGGGGATAATTTTCACCTTGTCCCATATGATAAACTAAAGCATGTAGTCCAAAGCCCATCATAAAGTCAGCACCGGTTAAACGGTCTGCCACTAGAAATTCTTTATCTTTTAAATATTCATTTAAATGGCCAAATACTTTATCGAACTCAACTTGAGTATAATTTTCTAGAAATACCAACTTCGTGCCCTGCTTGGTTTCTATCGTATTAAACGTTTTTAACAAAAATGGCAGCATGGCAGAGCTTTCTGAGAAATGAATCCACTGTAAATAATCGACATAGGTAGATTCATCCATATCTGGTGCTAAATGCGGCGCAAGTTTCTGAATTAATAACTCAACGATTGCGCCTGACTCTGCAATAACTTTGCCATCCCATTCCAATACTGGAGATTTCCCTAAAGGGTGAATGGTTTTTAAAGAGTCAGGGGCCAAATGCGTGCTTGAGTCACGATAATAGCGTTTCAGCTCATAGGGCTGCTTGATTTCTTCAAGTAACCACAAAATGCGAAAAGAACGTGATTGATCTAAATGATGTAGTGTGATCATGATAATTCCTATTTTTTTAAATTTTTACAACCACTTTGCCAAAGTTTTCGCCTTTCAACATACCATTGAAAGCATTGATCGTGTTATCTAAACCTTGCACCATATACTCTTTATATTTGATTTTTCCGTCTTTCAACCATTCAGACATTTGCTGATAGAATTCCGGATACTGACTGCCATAATCATCAAAAATAATAAAGCCTTGCATGCGAATACGCTTTTTTAAAAGGGTGGAAATAAAGCCCGGTAAACGGTCTGGCCCTTGTGCTTGCTCGGTAGCGTTATACTGGGAAACCACACCACACACCGGTACACGTGCCGCAGAGTTAAGCAATGGCCATACCGCATCAAACACTTTACCCCCGACATTCTCATAATAAATATCAATACCGTTGGGAGCTGCTTGTTGTAATTGTTCTGCAAAATTTTCATCATGATGATTAATACAAGCATCGAAGCCGAGTTCTTCTACTGCATAACGACATTTTTCAGGCCCACCTGCGATGCCAACCACGCGACAACCTTTAATTTTGCCAATCTGTCCAACCGTAGCACCAACAGGTCCTGTTGCAGCTGCAACGACCAAAGTTTCACCAGCTTTAGGCTGACCAATGTCCAACAACCCCATATAAGCAGTAAATCCTGGCATTCCCAAAATACCCAATGCCCAAGATGGATGTTCAGGTTGCATACCTAAGCTTTGACATGCAGTCCCATTAGAAATTGCGTAGCCCTGCCAGCCATTTCCGGAAAGAACCCACTCGCCTTCTTTGAATTTTGGGTTTTTAGAGGCCACCACTTGACTGACTGTTCCACCGACCATCACTTCGCCGATTTCAACCGGTGCTGCATATGAAGGAGCATCACTCATGCGACCACGCATATAAGGATCGAGTGACAAGTAAATGGTTTTTAACAATATCTCGCCTTGTTTAAGTTCATTGAGTTCAACTTGTTCAATACGAAAATCGCTGTGTTTTGGCTCACCGACTGGCCGTTGAGCTAAAACGATACGTTGATTAATAACTGTTTTCACACATATAACTCCATGTTTTATTTAGAAGTATTTCTATTCACAATCAAAAATTATGATTAAAATTTCTTTACATCCATTGTAGATGAGTTATAATAAAAAACAATACGACTGGTCTATTTTTTACAATAGAGTAAATAATTAATATGAAGCCTACTCCTATTAAAAAGTCTGAAGCGAAGCGCTTACACATTCTTAACACCAGTTCAGACCTGATTTTGCATAAAGGTTTTACTGGCGTAGGATTACAGGAAATTTTACAGAGCTGTGAAATCCCTAAAGGCTCGTTTTATCATTATTTCCAATCCAAGGAAGCTTTCGGGTGTGAATTGGTACAGCATTATGTAGATAATTACCAAGTCCGTTTAAATGATGTATGGCGTAGCGATAAATCCCCTTATCAAAAGCTGATTGAGTATTTTAATTTATGGATAGAAGATCCTGAAACACAGTGTGGTTGGGCGGATAGCTGTTTAATTGTGAAACTTGCCGCAGAAGTTGCCGATCTATCTGAAGATATGCGCTCCATTATGTCCGCTGGCGTCGATGATGTAATCCAACGTATTGCTGCTTTAATTGATTTGGGAAAACAGGATCAGTCTATCCAAGCAGATACTGAGGCCTCAACGTTGGCACAAGTACTTTACCAAATGTGGTTAGGTGCAGCATTACTGAGTAAGTTGCAAAAAGATAAAACGCCATTACATCAAGCTCTGAGAGCAACTAAATTTCTATTAAAAAGTGAAGATTCATAAAAATTAGATTAAATATCAATTACATAATTAATAATTCATGATAGCAGTCCAATGATTACTTATTAATGTGTTGCTATTAGATCAATTTACAATCCATGAGTATAGCGCACAATGAATTCTCCTTCTAAAGCCCTCATGACTCGTATTTTAGTTGGTTATTTAGGCTTATATCCCACACTATTACTGGTTCTCACTTTATTAAAGCCAATTACTGAGCATCAAAGTTTCCCGATGATGGTGTTGATTGAAGTCATAGTATTAGTGCCAGTAACGCAACTGATTTCTTTCCCACTGGCAGGTTGGCTCATTACACAGCTAAAAAATTTTAAGAACTTGTTTTAAGAAGAAATTGTGCAAGCAACAGCAATCTTAAGTCGTTATTTTGCCAACCACAAAGGTTGGCAAAATAACTCATTAAGTCAATATTAATCTGCGTAAGCTGGATAATCAATATAGCCTTTTTCCGTCCCACCATACATAGTGCTTGCATCTACTGCATTCAATGGCCAGCCATTGGCGATGCGATCGGGTAAATCTGGATTCGCAATAAATGGGCGTCCAAATGCAATTAAATCGGCCAGCCCTGCCTCTAAAATTCGAGTTCCTCTTTCTGCCGTATATCGACCTGCATAAATAATCCGACCACTGAAAGTGTCTCTGACATCTTTACGAAAATCATGAGGAAGTTCTGGTGCATTATCCCAATCAGCTTCTGCAATAGATAGATAGGCAATCCCAACTTCTTCAAGTATTTTTATGGCTTCAATATAAGTCACATGTGGATCATCTTCAACCAACCCCATGTAAACACGATCTTCCTCTGTACTTTCAAATAGCGGGGCAAAACGCACTCCTAAACGATCTGCACCAACCACCTCAGCAACGGCCTGTACTACTTCACGTAAAAAACGCAAACGATTGTTTAGTGATCCACCATATTCATCTTCACGGTGGTTACTATGTGCAGAGATAAATTGATTCACCAAATAACCATTTGCACAATGAATTTCAACCCCATCAAAACCAGCAGCCAAGGCATTGCGTGCTGCTTGAGCATAGAGTTGCACTAATTCTTTAACTTCTGCATTGCTTAAAGCACGTGGCATTGAAGGATCAGCCAAGGTCCCTGCATTGGGCCCGGTCTCAATAAACACTTTAACATTACTATCAGCCCTAATAGCCGAGGGTGCGACCGGTGATGCATGATCGGGTTGCAAAGATGTATGTGAAACACGCCCAACATGCCAAAGTTGTGCAAAAATAATGCCTCCTTTAGCATGCACTGCTTCCGTCACTTTACGCCATCCAGCAATCTGTTCAGGGCTGTAAATACCGGGAGTCCAAGCATAGCCTTGACCACGTGGCTCGATTTGCGTACCTTCGGTGACCATAAACCCTGCCCCGGCACGCTGTTGATAATAGGTTGCCATCAGTTCATTTGGAATATTCTCTGGCTGAGTACTGCGCGACCGCGTTAATGGTGGCAATACAATACGGTTTTGCAAAACATAAGGGCCTAAGCTTAAGTTTTGAAAAAGTTTGCTGTCTTTCATTTCATTGTATCCAAGTAACCATGACTTAATTGATCTAAATTAAAAAAAATATCCTTCCTGTATATAGAAAAATAAATAAAGGAAAGCTATTAACTCAGGCCCTTCACCATTAAGTGAGGGTTATTTTGCTTATTGCGCCAGTTGCTCAGAGTCAGAAGTTTATTCACTGCTAAGCACCACAACAGACACTAGCTACTCTTTATTTCAACAATTGAAGTAATGCTGAGGCAGTTGCAGCAGAAGATGCTGGATTTTGTCCAGTAACCAGCAAGCCATCTACTTGAACATGTACTTGCCAATCATCAACTTTAGAATAATGACCACCGTTTTGTTTAAGCATGTCTTCGACTAAAAATGGTACAATTTCAGTCAAACCTACAGCGGCCTCCTCAGTATTGGTGAAACCAGTCACTAATTTACCGCTAACTAAGGGCGCTCCATTACTCGCTTTCACATGACGAAGAACACCCGGGGCATGACACACTGCTGCAACAGGTTTGCCAGACTGAATCGCCTGTTCAATCAGAGAAATTGAAATCGGATCTTCTGCTAAATCCCACAATGGGCCATGCCCGCCTGGATAAAACACTGCATCATAATCAGCTACAGAAATTTCGCTAAGTTTATGTGTCTGTGCCAATGCTTGCATTGCAGTTGGATCTGCTTCAAAACGATGAGTGGTTTCAGTTTGAGCATCGGCTAAATTACTTTTCGGATCTAGTGGTGGCTGCCCACCTTGAGGCGACGCCAGCGTAACTTCAGCACCAGAGTCAATAAAGGTGTAATACGGT
This sequence comes from Acinetobacter sp. CIP 102136, assembly GCF_000369685.1. Lineage (GTDB taxonomy): Bacteria > Pseudomonadota > Gammaproteobacteria > Pseudomonadales > Moraxellaceae > Acinetobacter > Acinetobacter fasciculus. Next base: position 66,847 of record NZ_KB850144.1, on the reverse strand, counting down.
GCAGCAAGTTCTTCTAGCCAGAAACCTGTTTTCTTACCAGTATTGCCAAGTTGATCATGTGAAGTTAAAACGATTAAAATTTTCATGTTATTTCTCCGATAATTTTCATGATTGAGGAGCATTGTTACAGGGTCAGAGCATGCCAGATACGCGCATTTAGCTTAGATGCTCATCTCGAGAATTTGGCGACTGATCTCTAATGAAACATTTTTATGTTCGCCTAGCTGTGTAAGATTATGTGATTTAAGTTGCGTAATGATGATCTCAATATCTGTCTCCCCCAGTCCATAATCGCTAAGACGAGTCGGCAATCCAAGTTGCTCAAAGAAGGCTCGAGTACGAGCAATAGCAGTATCAATACGTTGTTCTTCATCACCTTCGACAATCTGCCAGACACGAGCTGCATACTGTAGTAATTTTTCTCGCTTCTCTTGACGACGCACTTGTAGATTGGACGGCAACACAATGGCCAAGGTACGAGCATGATCAATACCATATAAAGCCGTGAGCTCATGTCCAATCAAATGGGTTGACCAATCTTGTGGTACACCAGCTCCAATTAGCCCATTCAGTGCCATGCTAGCAGCCCACATCAAATTCGCACGCGTGTCATAATCTGCTGAATCTTCCAAGATTTTCGGTCCAATCTCAATCAAAGTTTGCAATAGACCTTCGGCAAAACGATCTTGTACGTGTGCATTCACAGGGTGAGTTAAGTACTGTTCCATGACATGAATAAATGCATCGACCACGCCATTAGCCAACTGGCGCGTCGGCAAGCTAAAAGTTTTATTCGGATCAAGTACGGAAAATTGCGGAAAAACATAGGGACTGCTAAATGACAATTTGGCTTGGGTCGATTTTCTGGTTACTACCCCACCGCTATTCATTTCTGAACCAGTTGCCGGAAGGGTGAGTACACTCGCAAAAGGCAAAGCTTGGGTAATTTTATTACCATGGGTTTCTAAAATCTCCCATGTATCCCCTGTATAATTGACTGCTGCTGCAATAAATTTAGTACCGTCGATTACCGATCCACCACCGACAGCCATCAAGAAATCAATCTTTTGTTCACGAATCAGCTCTACAGCTTTCATGAGGGTTTCATAACTCGGATTCGGCTCAATTCCGCCAAATTCATGAATTTCTCTTGCACCTAATGCTTCACGCACTTCAGCTAAAGTACCATTCTTACGTGCACTTTCACCACCAAACAACATTAATACCTTTGCTTCTGTAGGCACATAGTCATTGATTTTAGCTATTGTATCGCCACCAAAAATAATGCGGGTCGGATTATAAAAGTTAAAATTCAGCATATTTTTATCCTAGAATGATCAGTTAATTGATTTGAAAAACCACCGTTATTCATCAAATAAACTTTTAAAAAATCGGACAACACTACGGCTTTTGCCTACACCATGTGCTAACTATACATAAAAATAGACCAGTCGTCTATTTTTATAAAAATTATTTCAGCTTGCAACTTTAGTGATGGTTAAACAAATTCAGGCTTGTTCTATACCGCTTTTATTATTAATGTATTTTCACGAGCGATTGTTGGATGAAAGGTATCAACACGTATGACTACTGACATGGTTGTGAACGCATTGGCTGAAACAGTGAATGGCTCATACAAAATAGCAATGATTAAATATTTTAAAAGCAGATTGGCACGGTTTAGCAGATGTACAAATGTGACAGTAAATTAGATAGATTGGTTCAATATAAAGCATGTAAATAGTTGCATTCGTTTATTTACCCTGTTTTGGATATTGCCCCATTTAAATGATGAGATTAAGCCAATAAATAAAGTAGCCCAACTTGAATAAAAAGCCTATGACAAACCTCAAAGCGTTAAAGTGCTGCCTTTCATTCAAAATTTCAGACAGCACCCTCATACATTTAAGCATCGGTTTAAGCTGGTAGTTTACTCGCCAAAACATCTACTTTTTCAATAGATGGTGGCTCTGAAAATAGCTCTTCGGCCTGAGCCATCAAAGCAGCTGCAACCTTGCCAGATAAATGCGCTTGGCGACCCGCCTCATCAGGAAATGCATCAAAAATACCAAATGTTGTAGGTCCAAGACGTAGGCCAAACCACGCAACTGTCGCAGGTTCTTCCATGACAATAGGTAAACCGGCTTTAAGAAAAGCTTCCACTTCGTCTTCTTTACCCGGTTTAGCTTCAAGACGGACATATAAAGCTGTTTTAAGCATGACTAAAACTCCATAATTGATTATAATTCAAACTGATTCTGACATTGCTAATGTATGCATGTCAGAAAGTTTTGTTGTATAAAAGTTAAAAAAAATTCCCATAGCTGAGCCAAAATTTAGGTTTTTATTTCGACATAATGCTATGAATTTATTCAAGTTAATATCATTAACATTTGAATCAAAAAATCAAGATATGAGATGATTAAATTCAATCTTATTTATATAAGGATCAATTGACTCTACCTTAGATTTATAAGCTGACCTCTTCATCTGGAAATTATATTGCTCAAGAAGCATTCAAGAACAATATTGTACATCCTCATATCTATGAAAGTTATTTAGCTAGGAATTTGCTGTGAAACTCTATATGTTTCTCTATAAAGCTCGCAATAAAGTAATAGCTATGGTCATACCCTTCTCTTAGGTTAAGTGTCAGAGGATATTCTTGTTCCAAACAAATATCACTAAGAAGCTTAGGCCTTAACTGTTCTTCAAGAAAATCATCAGCTGTTCCTTGATCGACTAAAATAGGTAAATGAACTTCAGCGTTTTTGATTAATTCAATCGCATCATAGCTTTTCCATAAAGTTTCGGTTTCACCAAGGTAGTGTGTGAAAGCCTTTTTCCCCCAAGGTACTTGGCTAGGTGCAACAATCGGTGCAAAAGCAGAAATACTTTTATACAGCTCAGGATTTTTTAACCCAATTACTAATGCACCATGACCACCCATGCTATGACCCATAATACTTTGGACTTGATTGGTCGGAAAATTCAGGTCTATCAGATTTCTGAGCTCTTCCACAATATAATCATACATTTTGAAATGCTTTGACCAGGGTGCTTGTGTTGCATTCACATAGAATCCTGCACCTTGGCCTAAATCGTAATCTGCATGATCTGGTACATCTTCTCCACGTGGGCTGGTATCTGGTGCAACAATAATGACTTTATGTTCAGCCGCATACTTTTGTGCTCCGGCTTTAGTAATAAAGTTCTGTTCGTTGCAAGTCAGTCCTGATAACCAATATAAAACTGGCAACTTCTCATCTTTGTCATGAGGTGGCAGATATATTGAGAATTTCATTGAACAGTTTAGTGCTATTGACTGATGGCGATACACTTCTTGCGATCCACCAAAAGAAGCATGTTTCTCAATTATTTCCATAATCAATTACCTATGTTGAGCAAGACTTCATGAGAAATCGAGTAAACAAAGAGTCTGACATTCTCTACAGAGAATAGTCATAAAGATTTAAAATGTAGGCAGGTTTATTGAACCTATACACGATGCCTACACAGATAGATCTGTTTTACAGATGATGTGCCGTTTTAGAGGATTCCATGCATGTCAATCATGATTCACATGCATGGAAAAGTATAAGGTCTGACGGAATTATTCGTAATGAATTACAGTACGAATCGACTTTCCTTCATGCATTAGATCAAAGGCTTCATTGATCTGATCCAAACCCATCGTGTGTGTCACAAATGGTTCTAATTGAATTTTACCTTTCATTGCATCTTCAACCATTCCTGGAAGTTGCGAGCGACCTTTTACGCCACCAAAGGCAGAACCTAGCCATTTACGACCAGTAACCAGTTGGAATGGACGGGTAGAGATTTCCTGACCTGCGCCAGCTACACCAATAATTACGGATTGTCCCCAGCCACGGTGTGCACTTTCAAGGGCTGAACGCATCACATTCACGTTACCAATACATTCAAATGAATGATCTACACCCCAGCCAGTCATTTCGACAATGACTTGCTGGATTGGTTTGTCGTAGTCTTTAGGGTTCAAGAAGTCCGTTGCACCAAACTCTTTTGCCAGCGCAAATTTATCTGGATTCATGTCAACCACAATAATACGTCCTGCTTTAGCTTGACGTGCGGCTTGTACGACTGCCAGACCAATACCACCTAAACCAAAGACCGCAACACTATCACCTTCTTGTACTTTAGCCGTGTTGTGTACTGCACCGATACCCGTTGTGACACCACAACCCAGTAAGCAGACATGTTCGTGATTGGCTTCAGGATTGATTTTAGCCAATGATACTTCTGCCACTACCGTGTATTCACTGAACGTTGAGCAGCCCATATAGTGGTAAATCGGTTGACCATTGTAGGAAAAACGAGTGGTACCATCTGGCATTACGCCTCTACCTTGAGTTTCGCGAACGGAAATACACAAGTTCGATTTTCCAGATTTACAGAATACGCACTCGCCACATTCAGCGGTGTAAAGTGGAATTACATGATCACCTGGTTTGACGCTAGTCACGCCTTCACCAACCTCAACTACAACGCCAGCACCTTCATGCCCGAGAATAGCCGGAAAAACGCCTTCAGGATCATCGCCAGATAAAGTAAATGCGTCTGTATGACACACACCGGTATGGGAAATCTTGATTAATACTTCACCTTTCTTCGGTGGTGCAACATCGACCTCAACAATTTGAAGAGGTTGACCAGGACCAAACGCAACAGCAGCACGTGACTTCATGGAATAATTCCTTATACAGATCTATTTTAAATATGATTTTAGAATCTTGGCGATTTCAGCCAATTCTTCTTTTCGTTGTTGTTCTGTGGTTTCACCTGATACTAAAGTGTCCTTTAAATGAACCTCCAGCATTTCATTCATTAAACCATTAATAGCACCACGCACAGAGCATATTTGTTGCAGAATTGCACCACATTCCACATTGTCTTCTAACGCTTTTTCAATCGCTTGCGTCTGACCTTTGATCCTTCTGACGCGTAGAAGAATCTTTTTTTTGTCTTCAACCTGATTAGGCATCAGACCTCCTTATTTGCTAGCTTTTATACTATAGTACCCCATAGTATAAAAAAAGCAATATTTTTTATAAATCGAAAATCAAAAAGCTCTTTAGCGAAAATTTTCTATCCCTGTTTTTAGTTTTTTTTAAATTAACATCGTAGAGCTGATGCTAAAGTCACAAAGAATGGGACTTTTAGCTCCCATTTTTTATTTTGGCTCATGTTCTTTGTGATGCTGTGACCTTTTAGAATTATGTTTCAAATTTTAGCCACTTTGTAGATATTTTGAACGTTTCAAGCCTTGAAAATACTACCGACAGTTTAGATTAAACTGCCTTTACAGACTGTACTAGAATATTTTTAGTGAGCGGATAATATTTATTATTCATTATTTAGGAATTATCAAATCCTATAAATATCATTTATTGGATTAATTTACTTTGGTACTGTGCATATCATCCCCCAGTTAAGAATAAGGAATAACTATGAATAAGATGATGAATGCTCTTATCTTAGAAAATTTTGGTGATCATGAATTTAAACGTGTAGAACTCCCTATACCTCAACCTGAGGCTGGGCAAGTTCTAGTACGTATTCATGCTAGTGGTGTAAACCCTATTGATTATAAAATTCGTCTTGGTGAAGCACCATATGCTATGCCAGAGCTTCCTGCCGTGTTGGGAACAGATATGGCTGGGGTTGTAACTGCTATTGGTGAAGGTGTCACTCACTTCAACGTCGGAGATGAAGTTTACGGTCTGATTGGTGGCGTTCGTGGTCTTCAAGGATCTTTAGCAGAATATGTTGTAGCAGATGCTGATCTGATCGCATTAAAGCCACGGAATATCTCTATGCGCGAGGCAGCAGTACTACCATTGACGTTCCTCACCGCTTGGGAAGGTTTAGTGGATAATGCTAAGGTCCAACCAGGGCAAACTGTACTGGTTCAGGGTGGTGCTGGTGGCGTTGGTTATATGGTGGTTCAGCTTGCAAAAGCACTTGATGCAAATGTTTGGGCGACTGGTCGTACAGCTGATCAATCACTGATTTCAGAACTCGGTGCAACACCTCTCGATTACACAACAGCATCTTCCGATGACATTATTGCTGCAAGCCCTGAGGGTCAAGGTTTTAACATTGTTTACGACACTGTGGGTGGTCCAGTACTAGAAGCTTCACTTTCAATGACAACTCACTATGGCCACATTACCAGCTGTGCTGCATTTGGTAATCATAATTTAGCGAGTTCATCTCTACGGTGTGCCACACTGTCTGGCGTATTCGTCCTATTGCCGATGTTAACAGGTAATCGCCGTTCTCATCATGGTGATGTCCTTAAGATCGCGACTCGTCTCGTTGAGGAAGGTAAACTGCGTCCTATTGTTGATCCTCGTCATTTTACTCTAGATCAAGCGATTGAGGCTCATGATGCTGTTCAAGATCGCTCTGCCAATATTAAGGTCGTGATTGATGTCATTTAACGCACTTCAGGCCAAGACTTGGCGCTTCAATTCTATTGGAGATACAGATGTTCTGACATTAGAAACACTTCCTGTGGCTTTACCAGCCGCAGGAGAAGTTCTAATCCAGATGAAAACGATCGGACTCAACCGGGCTGATGTGATGTTTCGGCGTGGTACTTATATTCAAAAGGCAGTATTCCCCTCTCGTCTGGGATATGAGGGAGCAGGCGTAGTTCTGGCGATAGGTGAAGGTGTACGCCAATTTTCTCCAGGAGATGCAGTATCGATTCTTCCGACTGACAATCTAGCCAAATATGGGACATATGCGGACAAGCTTCTGATTCCAGAAACTTTTTTAGTTCACAAACCCGATAGTTTAAGCTGGGAAGAAGCTTCCTCAATCTGGATGCAGTATTTGACGGCTTGGGGTGGTGTAATCCATGCTGGTGGAGTTTCGAAAGGAAAAACAATCTTGATCACAGCAGCTTCAAGTAGCGTAGGACTAGCTGCGATACAGATAGCTGAAGCAGCGGGTGCTAAGGTCATTGCAAGTACACAGACGATAGAGAAAAAGCAACGTTTACTGGATCTCGGTGTTAAAAATGTTATAGCCAGTGAAGATGAACCAGATTTGTATGAGGCGCTTGTTTTACGTTTAGGTGGAGAACATCTTGATGTCGCCTTCGATGCTGTAGGAGGGCCACATATTGAACAGATTGCAAAAGCGATGTCTGTAGGAGGAACTATGGTTATGCATGGTGCACTTAGCCCTGAGATCACACCATTTCCTCTTAAAGTTGCATTACGCAAGAGCTTAACCATGCGAGGTTTTTTGTTCCTTGAGGTTCTCCATGACCCTGTTTTAAGGGAGCAAGCCAGACGATTTATTCTTAGCAGTATAGGTGCAGGATATCTTCGCCCAGTGATCGACCGTTGCTTTGACTTTGAGGACATGCATGACGCTCAGCGCTATCTTGAATCAAATCAGCAAATAGGAAAAATTGTAGTTACTCTAGATACATGATGGTCTTATCTGATTCAGGTTTCTATATGGCCCAGCACTTCCACTAAGTAATCAAACAATGCTCGGATTCGCAAAGGTGTCGGGCCCCGCTGTGGACGATATAAATACAGGCGCCAAACGGGAGAGGTTTCCTCATGAAGTATCTGAATGAGCTTACCACTCCTAAGCCACGGCAAAACTAGAAATCCAGGCATGTGTCCGAATCCAACTCCAGCGAGAATAGCTTGAAATTCAGCTTCTAGATCATCTGTAATAAAACGAGGCTTTGATGGCGTGAAGCTTCGACTTTCGGTGAATGTCCATGGCCAGTAACGCCCTGTTTTATGATCGAATAGTGCTGTTAGAGGGTATTTATCTAAGTCAATAATTTTTTTAGGCATTCCAACCTTATCAATTAACTCTGGCGTACCCACAGAATAAAAGTTCACTTTAGCCAATTCCCTTGCCACATATCGATTGTCCGGCAAAAATCCAAATCTGATCCCGATATCTATCCGCTCATCGATCACATCCGAGTGTGAATCTGTTAGCACACAATCCACGACAATATCTGGATAACGTGTGGCAAATTCTGCTAGTGCGGGTACTACCAATTTGCGCCCTAACACAGACGACACAGTAAGACGGACGGTCCCACGCATTTCATCTCGTTTTTCCTTGGTGTCTTTTACAAACAGAGCATCAATGGATCCTACCGCAAAATGTGCTTGCTTTGCCAGACGCTCACCATCAGCGGTAATTTTAATTTGTCGAGTACTCCTGTAAAACAGAATCTCTCCGCGCTGCTCTTCTAGCTCTTTTATTGCCCGTGTCACTACCTGCGGGGAAATACCCAGCTGAGTGGCTGCCTCTTTAAAATTTCGAGACTCTGCTGCGACACAAAAGATACGCATCATTTCCAATTTGTTCTGCATGTCCAATCCTGTGTTATGGTAATTATTCCGTAAATAGGAATTCTGAAAGATAATATTATTCATTTATTATACCTAACAAGGCTGTAATACTTAATCCATCAAATATGATTGACAGATAAGTTGAAGGTTACTTGTATGAATAATATAGAAAATAAAGTTATTGTTATCACAGGTGCATGTAGTGGTTTAGGTGAAGCTACTGCTCGCTTACTTGCTAAAAAAGGTGCAAAGGTTGTACTTGGTGCTAGACGTACTGAAAAATTACAGGCTATTGTTCACGACATTCGTGCTGAAGGTGGTCAAGCTGAATTTATTGGTATGGATATAACCAAACCACATGAAGTACAAGCACTTATTGAAAAGGCATTAAGCGCATTTGGTCAAATCGATGTATTGGTAAACAATGCTGGATTAATGTCTATTGCACCATTAAGTGAGCTAAAAGTTGATGAATGGGATCGTATGATCGACATTAATATTAAAGGTGTTCTTTATGGTATAGCAGCTACACTGCCTGTTTTCCAAAAACAAAACTTTGGACACTTTATTAATCTCGCATCTGTTGCAGGGTTAAAAGTATTTAGTCCAGGAGGTACTGTTTATAGCGGTACTAAGTTTGCTGTAAGAGCCATCTCTGAAGGCCTTCGTCATGAAGTTGGGGGAACAATTAGAACGACGACTATTGAGCCTGGTGCAATTGAGTCAGAACTAAAATTCGGTTCTTCTCATAAAGAAAGTTCAGAGTTTGTTACTGATTTCTACAAACAAGCCATACCAGCTGACTCAGTCGCTCGAGCAATTGCTTATGCAATTGAACAGCCTGCGGATGTAGATATTAATGAAATTGTTTTGCGCCCAACGAGCCAAGAGTTTTAATGATTGAATAACATAAAATGGGAGCACTTCGCTCCTATTTTTACTATATTTTTTTAAAGTTAAGGACAAATCTATGAAAGCCGTATCGTATGTTATCAATAACCATGATGATTTTAAAAATTCATTGGTAGATATTGAAAAAGCGAAGCCTACGCTTAAGGAGCGTGATGTACTGGTAAAAGTTCAGGCAATCTCTGTGAATCCAGTTGATACCAAAGTGAGAAAAAATTCGTCTGAAGCAAATAATCGTATTTTAGGTTGGGATGCCGTTGGGGAAATTATTGAAGTTGGCTCAAAAGTTACCGCGTTTAAAGTAGGAGATTCTGTTTGGTATGCTGGCGATTTAACCCGAGATGGTAGTAATGCTGAGTTTCAAGCAGTCGATGAACGAATTATCAGTCTTAAACCAATTACAGTATCTAATGCAGAAGCAGCAGCATTGCCATTAACTGCAATAACGGCATGGGAAATGCTGTTTGATCGATTTCAAATTTCAGAAACAGAAGTTGGCAGTATTTTAATTATTGGTGGTGCAGGCGGTGTAGGATCAATTGCTATCCAACTCCTAAAAGCAAAAACAAATCTGACCGTTATAGCAACAGCTTCACGGGAAGAAACGAAATCTTGGGTGGAATCACTTGGTGCCGACCATGTCATTGATCATAGCAAAGATTTAAATGCACAAATCGAGACACTAGGCATTGAAAAACCAAAATATGTATTCTCTACAAATCATACAGAAACGTATATCAAGCAAATAGTTTCTCTGATTGCACCACAAGCCAAGCTTGGATTGATCGATGATCCACAAACATTTGATATTATGCCATTTAAGACTAAATCTATTTCTATCCATTGGGAGTTGATGTTCACCCGTTCAATGTATGAAACCGATGATATTGAAAAGCAAGGTGATCTATTGCAACAGGTTGCTCAATTAGTTGACCAGCAAAAAATTAGAAGTACCCTCAACCAAAATCTAGGCAAAATTAACGCTGCAAACTTGGAGAAGGCGCATAAGTTACTTGAATCAGGTAAGTCAAAAGGCAAAATTGTACTAGAAAACTTCTAAAACAAATTAAAGGTGAAATAATGACTATTTCAGTAATTGCGAACTTTAAGGCAAAGTCAGATCAAAAAGAGACGTTAGAAGCGCTTTTAAAAAGTGTAATAGAGCCTACGCTTCACGAAGAAGGATGCTTGAAATATGAGCTTTATATTAGCGAAAATGACTCGAGTAGATATTTCTTCTTAGAAGAATGGCGTAGCAGGGAGGATTTAGATATCCATATAGCGTCTGATTATATTCAAAGTTTATTTGGTAATATCCAATCGCTCATTGAATCCAGTGATATTGTAGAAATCAAAAAAATATAGCTGTATTCGGACATTATGATGAAGTATTCTTCAAAGTAACATAGGGACTTAGAAAGTTAATATAAAAATGGGAGCTCTAAGCTCCTATTTTTTAATTTTTTAGTAGTAACCTAGGCTTCAACAAATTATGCCCCTAAGGGGAGCCACCAATACCCTGCATTTTGACAACAATGTCATCGTTTAGAGGCAGCAAATTTACGAGCATCAGTCGGTACAACTGGTGATTCATATGATATTGCTTTGGCTGAAACGGTGAATGGCTTATACAAAACAGAGGTTATTGAATATTTAAAAGCAGATTGGCTTACTCTCAAGCCTTTGATTTTATGTGAAAGCATATAAACTGAAAAAACAATAAATGTTCATACTGGAACTTTAGATATGAATCCATGAAACATTTATGAGTAATAAAGTTTCATACTAGCTTATGACCCTTACACGTTTGCCATAGGTACGCCTACCTGTACCAGAACAAACTGGACACCATGAGTTATTGTGAAATAAGTTTTGAAAAGTAGGATTCCATTTATGCTTCTTTTCACATTGCACATCAAGCTTCTGACGTACATTGATGTATTCTGTAGAAAATAAAACACCGCCTTTACTTTCTATAAATTCCTTAACAAATTCATAGGTATGCGCAACATCTCTATTGCTACATTCATTACACCAAGATTTTTTATGTATATGAACGGCAGGAGTGGCATAAAATTCATGGCCTTTTTCACATCTATATAGGAGTTTAACAGTCCTACCTAGATATTCTTTTGAAAGACATTCTCCTTTATGCTGTTTCGCATAGTTTTGACACCATTCAAGATTGTATTTAGGTAAGGCCATAGATAAATCCTTTGAGCAATCTAGTATGAGAATTTATTGCTCAGTATGATACTTTAATACTTAGTATGAAACTTTTTTACTGCCCCACATAGGCTTTTTGATGTGGAAAGGTGCAGGCACAACTGGCTTAGACTTTGCAAGCTTTACTAAATCCTTTTTAGGCATTATTGGTGTAGGTGCGGCTTTATAATTCGCAATAAAATTTAGTCTGCCTAAAGCATTTGTGTTTCCCGCAATCGCTATTTTATTGGTTGCTTGCTTGTTCCCCGCATTAAATTATTATGCTCTTGAAGCATCTGAAAAGTCATTTAACCAAACAACCAATTTTTTAAGTCAGCCAGTACATAAGTTTTCAGCAAATAAAATAACTGTACTTTGGGGCATGTGGTACATGAAAGCCCTATATTTAGCCATAGCAGGTTTAATTGGCTTTGGCATAGCTAAAGCTTTATATCCTGAAGTGATTTAAAAAAATTGGATATTTTTATTTAGAAATTACATTGTATGTTTACAACATAAATTGAGATATATAAAGATGACCCATTGAAATGGGATTAAAAAAAATACTTTATTTTTAATATTATAATTATATGTAGTTCAACTAATGGTGTGATAGGTTTTAGTTATAAACTTATTCATTCAGGAATTATATTGCTGAATGAATAAGTCTAATTGATTTATTTATGCAACCCAACTATTCATTTGATTCATTTGATTCATTATTTTTAACTTGTTTTTGTTTAGAATTTTCAACTTTAGAAGCTTTTAAATTCTTTTCAAGAAATAACAAGCCGCCATCTGCATAACTAAAACTTGCGATACTAAAGAATGCACTAATTAACAGTAATTTAGTACAAAATTTATTTTTGAATAGCATGTTTATTTACTCTCATTTAATACTTGTTAGATATTCTAACTTTAAAGAATTAACACCCAGAGGACTCATAAATTACATTCTTGTAATTTTAAAATGTCTCAGGATGGTGTTTAAAGTGCGTGTGATAAATAGAAGTGTAATACAGGAAAATGGTAAGGTTTATCAGCCTAGTCATCTGTCCATTATGTAGAAAGAGCAGCACTTTAATGTTTATGCTGTTCCAATGTATTACATTCCTTACTTTCTATTTGTAACGTAATTTCAGTAATACTATGATTATGTTTTAGAACGTCTAAGGCCTTTTGATAGAGCTGATCTGGATCGCTATTAGGAGCAACCAAATGAGCAGTTAAATGAATGTTTTTTGAAGATATAGCCCAGACTTTCAACTGATGAATCCCTTCAACACCCTCTAGCATCAATAAATCATTTCTTAACGACTCAATATCAATCTCATCAGGAACCCCTTCAAGCAAAATATGGATACTTTGTTTTAATAAAACCCAAGTTCGAGGTAAAACCCAGAAGCCAATTAACACAGCGATTACGGTATCTACCCACATCCACTGGGTAAAATAAATGACCACTCCTCCGATAATCACGCCTATCGATCCCAGTGCATCACTAAGGACTTCTAAATATGCGCCTTTCACATTTAGACTTTCTTGAGCACTCGCAGAAAGGATTTTCATTGAAATCAAATTTATGACCAAACCAATGACTGCGACAATCATCATTCCAACACTTTGAATTTCAGCAGGATGCGTAAAGCGTTGGTAAGCTTCATAGACAATATATATCGCCACCACAAAAAGCATCACTGCATTAAACAGAGCCGCTAAAATTTCGAATCGCTGATAGCCAAAAGTTCTTTTATCATCTGCGGCTTTTTTACCAATTTTGATAGCAGCAAGAGCAATAGCTAATGCGGCTACATCAGTAAACATGTGAGCGGCATCAGACAGTAATGCTAAACTTTGGGTAATAAAAGCAGCGACAACTTCTACTATTAAAAAAGTAGTCGTTAAACCCAAAGCAAACATTAATTTCTTACTATTTCCTTCAGTAACAACCGCATGGCTATGATCATGATGTTCTGACATAAAATTTTCCTTATTCAATCCATGATTAGCAGAGATACTTGAGACAGGCTCAATATCTCTGCTAAAAATTGCTTAATCTAATGGATTAAGAAGCTTTCTTTTCATTCATCCAGCGGTACAGTACGGGCAATAAAACCAATGTAAGCAGGGTAGAGGAGATAATTCCTCCAATAACCACTGTTGCTAAAGGTCTCTGTACTTCTGCCCCAGTTCCGGTTGCCAAAGCCATCGGGACAAACCCAAGGGACGCCACACAAGCTGTCATCAGCACAGGTCTAAGACGCAAAATTGCACCCTGCCACGTTGCATAATAAAGGTCATATTGTTGTCGCAACTCTTTGATAAAGGTAAGCATGACTAAGCCATTCAGTACAGCCACCCCCGATAGTGCAATGAAGCCAACCCCTGCTGACATGGATAATGGAATGTCACGCAACCACAACGCGATTAAGCCTCCACATAAGGCAAACGGTACACCACTAAAGACCAGTAAGCTTTCTTTGATATTATGGAATACAGCCATCAATAAAATAAAGATCGTCAACAATGCGAGCGGAACCACCAATTGCATACGCGCTTTTGCAGACATCAGATTTTGAAATTGACCGCCATAATCTATCCAATAACCGCTTGGTAATTCCTGTTTGGATAACGTGCTCTGAAGCTCTGTTACGAATGAGCCTAAATCACGTCCTTCTACATTTGCAGTAATAACCACTCGACGTTTACCATTTTCACGGCTGACCTGATTAATACCCAGGATATTTTCAACGCGTGCCACATCTTGCAGTTGGACTAAACCACCATTCGGCAATTGAATAGGAAGTACCGCTAACTGTTCAGGACTACGCTGGGATTCATCTAGACGGATGACAAAATCAAAACGCTTGTCTCCCTGTAAAATTGTTCCAACATTCTGGCCACCGACACTTGTAGCTACCAGATCCTGAATTGCTCTTACCGACAAGCCATATTGTGCAGCTCTGGACTTATCCACCTCTACATTCAACAAGGGTAAGCCACTGGTCTGTTCTACATTAACGGCTGTCGCGCCTGAAATTGAGTTAATTTTTTGAGAAATTTTATTCGCTTCGCGATTTAGAATCTCCATGTCATCACCAAATAATTTGACACCCACATCACTTCGCACCCCTGAAATTAACTCGTTAAAGCGCAGTTCAATGGGTTGCGAGAACTCACTGTTATTTCCCGGCAATGTCGCTAAGAAAGTAATCATTCTTTGGCGAAGCTCATCAATCGTTTGTTTTGGATCAGGCCATTCATCATGAGGTTTTAACAGTACCACGCCATCTGAAATGTTGGGTGGCATAACATCTGTGGCCACTTCTGCTGTACCGGTACGAGCAAAGATCGCTTTAATTTCAGGAAATTCTTTCAACAGTAACTTTTCAGTATTTTCCTGCATTCTCAGTGACTGTTCTAACCCTGTACTTGGGGAACGCATTTGCTGAACAGCAAAATCACCTTCACCCAGTTGAGGTGCAAACTCGCTACCTGTTTGAGTGGCTAGCACGCCCGTAAGCACTAAAATACAGGCAGCCACAATAGTCACAAATAAACGAAGCTCATAGGCTTTATCTAAAAGCAGTTCATATTTGGTTTTAAGCCAATGCATCCAGCGACTTTCGGTTTCCTTGACTTCTCCAGTGACAAATAGGGCAACTGCGGCTGGCACAAAAGTGACAGATAAAATCATGGCCCCAATTAAAGCCAGTACAACAGTCATTGCCATAGGATGGAAAAGTTTGGCTTCTACACCCGTCAGGGTAAAGATAGGTAGATAAACCACCAAAATAATTAACTGTCCAAAAATCAGAGGACGACGCGCCTGTTTTGCAGCCAAGAAGACTTCTTTAAATCTTTCAGAACGGCTAAGTAAACCACCTTTCAGCTTCTGAGCTTCTGCTAGCCGACGGATACAGTTTTCTACAATAACCACTGCACCATCAATAATAATACCGAAGTCCAGTGCCCCTAAACTCATCAGATTTGCACTAATCTTCTGCTCTGCCATTCCCGTCAAGGTAAACAGCATTGACAGTGGAATAACGCAAGCCGTGATCAGCGCAGCACGGAAATTACCTAGAAAGAGAAATAAAATAACAATGACGAGGATTGCACCCTCAATCAAATTTTTCTGAACGGTTTTGATCGCCCGATCAACCAAATGCGTACGGTCATACACAGTCTCAATCACCACACCTTTAGGTAGCGATTGCTGGATCGATTGCACCTTTTCATCAATGGCTTGAGCAACGGTACGGCTATTTTCTCCCATCATCATCATGGCAATACCCAATACAGTTTCTTCACCATTATAGGTTGCAGCCCCTGTTCTCAAGTCATGACCAATTGAGACATTGGCGACATCTGCCACCCGAATCGGATAGCCGTTTTTATTGGCAATACTGATGTTCTGGATATCTTCAATCGTGTTTAAAGTGCCGGGAACACGAACCGTTAGCTGTTGTCCATTTTTCTCAATATAGCCAGCACCACGGTTTTCATTATTCTCTGTTAAGGCAGTTTGTAAATCAGACAAAGGAATTTGCAATTGTTGCAATCGGTTCAGATCCGGGGCAACCACATAGGTTTTATTAAAGCCACCAATGCTGTTGATCTCCGCAACGCCTTTTACGCGCTGTAATTGTGGCCTTACAATCCAATCCTGAATTTCACGTAAATCCATAGCCGAATAAGCGGTCCCATCCGGTTTTTTAGCATTTGGTTCGGCTTTAATCACCCATTGATAGATTTCACCTAAACCTGTCGAAATAGGTGACATGTTAGGTTGCACATCTTCAGGCATTTCTCCCATTGCTTCTTGCAAGCGCTGGTTGATAAGCTGTCTGGCCCAGTAAATATCCGTGCCATCTTCAAAAATGATGGTCACTTGCGATAAGCCGTAGCGTGAAATAGAACGGGTTTGTTCCATTTTCGGCATGCCTGACATGGCATTCTCGATTGGATATGTAATCCGCTGTTCCATTTCTAAAGCCGTAAAACCATTGGCTGAAGTGTTAATCTGCACCTGAGTATTGGTAATATCTGGTACAGCATCAATCGGTAACTTTTGATAACTATAAATACCAATAGCAATCCAAGCCGCAATAAACAGCATGACCCAGATTGCGTTATGGATAGAAAACTGGATCAGTCGATCAAACAGTCCTTCAGGTTTTACCGATTCGTGGTCTGGAATTTGAGGAGTTTCAGTGCTCATGTGAAGCCTCTCCTTTTTCCAGCTCGGATTTCAGTAAAAAACTGCCTTGAGCGGCATATTTTTGTCCCTGACTAAGCCCACTCACCACTTCAATCCATTGGCTCTCCCCAGATGATTGCCCTAATTTCACAGGTTGCGGACTGAATTCAACTTTTTGTCCATGCTGAGTGGCGACAAAAACCACATCTTTTCCATCGACATTCTGAACAGCGGACTTAAGTACCCGTAATGCGGTACTTTCACTCCGTTGTTGCAACTGTACGTTCACCATCAAGTTTGGACGTAATTCGGTTGCATTCGATTCAACTTTTGCTCGCACCTGAAGACGACCTGTTTGAATATCCGCTTCAGTATTTAAAGTCTGAATAACAGCTTGATAAACCTTTTCTGTTTGCAAGGATTTAAATTCGATCTTTTGATTCGGGGCTAAGCCCATAATTTCAGAATTTGGAACAATAAACTCAAGCCAGAGTTGATCTAACCGGTCTATCGTAAAGAGTTGATCGGCTAACTGAACATTTTCCCCGAGAACCAAATCCTTTTTACTGATCACGCCAGAAATGGGAGCTTTCAAAATATAGCGTCCGTTACTGGCATTCACTGCACCAAATGCACTTAAACGTGATTGGGCCGCTTGAACCTGAATTTGTGCCCGTTTATAGCTGTTATAAGCACGTTGATAGTCCTGTTTTGCTGAAATGCCCTGTGACCAAAGCTGACGCTCACGATCATAGTCTTGTTTCGCCAGTTCAAGGTTGGTTTGTTCAATTTTAAGATTGGCCTGCTGATCAACTAGATCAGGAACAAGCAACGCAGCCAAAGGCTGTCCTTTCTGAACTTTTTGACCGAGTTCTACATAGACATTTTCTACATGACCACTAAAACTCGGTGAGACGTGCGCTTGCTGGTCAGTATTCACATTCAGTTTGGCAGGATAAGAACTTAATTTAACCACCGGGCCTTGATCGACCGCTGATAATTGTATGCCCTGTTCCACCAGTTGCTTGGCAGTCAGGCTCACACCTTCTGCATGCTCTTCGGTTTCACCGCCATGTTCTTCTCCGCTTTCTTCCTCTGCATGTTCATCTGATGTTTCCGATTTATTCTTACCAGTTAAGATCAAAAAAATACTGAGGAGTACGGTAGCGCCGATAACCAAACTAATCAGTAGAGGTTGAGAGATTTTTCCGCTCTGTTTTTTTAAGCTGTTTTTAAGATCGAACATGTTAATTTCCCCCACCAATGACAGGCATGGCCTGTATGTCTTGCCATAAGTTTTGATTGATTTGTGCAATAGCATCTTTCGACATGACTTCACTTGGGCTAATGCCTAAGCTCAAACTTTCTGCTTCAATGGCCTTTTGCCAGCCATCCCGTAACAACTGGACTTTACGCAGACGGATGTCTTGTAATTGAAGCGTGGCTTGCTGAACATCGGTTAAAGCAAACTTGCCTGCCAAGAAACCTTGTAGCGTCTTACTTTGAACTTGAGTCGCCAAAGGAATTTGAGTCTCGTCAACGACTTTGAATTGCAGCTCTAAACCCTGCAACTCGGTTAAAATTGTGCCTATTTGCAGCGCATTTTGCTTCAGATAAAACTCTTTCTGACGCTCTAATAAGTTCATTTTTTCTTGCGCGATTTTTATGCCATTTTGCTGACGATCGAAAATATTAAGCGGTACACTGACTCCGACTACTAATTGATTTTGTGTGGAGTTTTCCAAGGATTGGGTGCGGTTGACACCTAGGTTTAAAGTGGGGTTAGGACGTGCCTTTGCCCTTAGTTGATCAACCGTTGCTTGAGACTCTAATACCAGTAAAGCTCGATATTTCTCAACGTAGTTTTCCGCTAAATATTCTTGAACCTGTTCATGAGTCGATTTTGGCCAGAGCTTTTGTGAAGAGAGGTTTACCTGCAATGACTTATCAGACGTACCCCATAAATTTGATAATTGTTGGGTGGCCACTTGTACCTGTAAGTCTGCCTGTCTAAAAAGACGGATATTTTCAGCATGGCTTAAACGTGCGCGATTTACATCTACTTGGGCAATACTGCCTGCATTAAAGCGCTTTTCGATTGCTTGAAGGTTTTCTTGGCTCACCCGAAGTTGTTCATTGACAATGTTTTTTTCAAGTTCAGCAATGGCCAGTTGTGACCATACATATTTCACTGCAAGCTCAATTTGTGCTTGATAAATCTTCTGTTTCAGCGCTGTTTTATCTGTAGAGAGACTGGCTAATTTTTGGTTTGCTCTTCGCTCACCAAAAATATCCAAGGGTTGTGATATGCCAATGGTAAGCTCTTTTTCATTATTTGAACCAAATCCCGTTTGTTCAACTGACAGTTCAGGATTTTTAAACAGCTTACTTTGCTGAAGATTCGTGGCATTAATGCTGTTTTGCGTTTCCCAGAAATTTTGGGACGCTTGATATTGGTTAACCTGCTCAATAGCTTGCTGCAGCGTTAAATCTTGAGTACTGGCGACTACGGAAGTACTGAAGCTGATCATTGCAGATAGCAAGATACCGCTACCTAAGGCTGACCAGGATAAATTCAGGATGGAGGTATCCTGATGTAATTTGTTTTTTGACATGAAAATGCCCCACGCATAATGAAATTAGGAGTGGTGGGCTTTTATAAGACTACCCCACCAATAGTAGGGGCAAATCGGGAGGCGGGGTTAATTGATCCAGATAAGGGGGTTTATAAAAAGTTATTCCCAAATAAGTTGGGGTAATGCCGGTCTCAAAATTAGCTTTAAGCTTCAGATCATCGGGTGGGTCAATCTGAATCACGATTGTATTTGAGAAATGACTGCACTTTTCGTTAAAACAAACCTTCTGACAATAGTCATAGATTTCTTTATAGTTTTCTAGGGAATAAAGTGCTTGACGAGGACTATCACTCTTTTCGTCTAAATCGATTGGATTAGAGAGTATTGAATTGGGTATGTTTGGCATTTCATGCAGACAAGCAGCCTCTGCCACACTCCAAATATTCTGGAATGTGAATAAGAGTACCAATATCTGGATTAGAAATGTTTTTCTCTTCATACACAAATCTGTATTTAAAACACCAATCGGAAGCTAACCAAAGCTATCTAAGATCTGATCACAAAATTTAAGTCACCTTAATCTTTTTGCAGCCTTAAGTAAAGATATACAGAGTTTTTGAAAAAGCATAGGTCTAGATAATCAAGCTAGATTTTTTAGAACTCCACATTGGTCAATTGTACATAAACCATCACAAGTACCTCTTAAATCAGATAATTGTTCAATAAGCTTTTGTTGCTTGATTATATTTTCTCTGATAGCACTGACATGTAAGTCAATTAATTCATTCACATCTGAACAATTTTTCTTGGGATTATCTTTATAGGTGAGTAATTGACGAATTTCATTCAAACTCATATTTAAAGTTCGGCAATTCAAAATAAACTTAATTCGCTCAACATAGCCTATATCGTAAAGGCGGTAATTTCCTTCCGTTCTTTCGGGTTCCGGAATTAAACCTTCCTTTTCATAAAACCTAATTGTTAATACTGAACATGAGGTTTTTTTAGAGAGTTCACCAATTTTTAAATGCATTGAGTTGGTATTTCCAAAAAATCTTGACTCTATAGTAACTATAGGGATTCTAATATTCAAAGTTTATAAATTTTTTTAATGGGTATAATTATGAGTGGTTGTGGATGTAGTAAAGAAACACCATGCGAAGATAAGAAATCTCAACAAGAAAATCATCCATCAATTGCAGAAGCAAACAATTCAAAGAATTGTGATAATACGCTTAGCTGTTGTGGTGAAGAGGAAGAAAAAAAATCTTCATCTCCTTGCTGTAACACTTCAAACAGTTGTGAAGATACCGCTCAATCCTGTTGTGGTTCTGATCCCAAAGAAAATTTAAGCACTGAAGACGTTTTAAAAGATTCGCACTACATGAGTGAATACTTAGTTCCCAAAATGGATTGTTCTGCGGAAGAACAGATGGTTCGTATGGCGCTATCTTCAATTGATGGTGTTCAAAAACTCATCTTTGATTTACCTAACCGGTCTTTAAAGGTTCTACATAATCAAAAAGATGAAAATATAACTACCAAACTTGAAGCTTTGGGTTTTGGTGCAAAGCTTGTGAAGACTGAAACTTATATAAGCAATCAACAAGCTAAGCAAACAAGTACCTATACCATTCCTAAAATGGATTGCTCTGCTGAAGAGCAAATGGTCCGTATGGCTCTTGCAGATATTGAAGCAGTTAAAGGTCTTACTTTTGATCTTCCCAATCGAAAACTGAAAGTCTTCCATAATGAAGGGAGTCAGCAAATTACGGCCAAACTTGAAGGACTGGGTTTTGGGGCGAAACTTGATGAAACACAGCTTTCTTCAGGCGATATACCTAATGAACCTGATCCTGTGAGACAAGCTAAAGTACTTAAACTGTTATTAGGCATTAATGCTCTACTTTTCTTTATAGAATTCATCAGCGGAATTATTGCTGCGTCTACAGGATTGATTGCTGATTCTCTAGATATGTTTGCCGATGCAGCCGTTTATGGTATTGCGCTATATGCCGTCGGAAAAGCTGCGAAATATCAAGTGAAAGCAGCCCATTTCGCAGGTTGGATTCAGTTATTACTTGCTGTCATCGTGATTATTGATGTCATTAGACGATTCATGTTTGGAAGCGAGCCAGAATCAACGCTCATGATTGTTATTGGCCTGCTCGCACTTATAGCTAACGTGACATGCTTATATCTTATTTCTGGTCATCGAGAAGATGGCGCACATATGAAAGCCAGTTGGATTTTCTCGGCGAATGACGTTGTCGTAAATATGGGCGTTATATTTGCCGGTGTACTCGTGGCGTGGACGGGATCAGCTTACCCAGACTTAATCATTGGCATCCTGGTTTCTTTATTCGTGCTTAATGGTGCTCGAAAGATTTTGGCTTTGAAGTAAGAGTATCGAAAATGAATCTATTTCAAGTTAAACAAAATCAGATCGTCAAAATTAGAGATCTCAAAAAAGGTAATCAATACAGTCATACCACTGATCCCGTATTGGAACGGCTCCAACTATTAGGTTTTAGAGAGGGTGAAACTCTACAAGTACTCACTAAAGGTGTTTTTGGCGGAGATCCTGTTTTAGTTCAAATTGAAACTTCAAGATTCGCATTAAGAAAGAATGAAGCTGAAAGAATTTTTGTAGAGTTAGTATCCAATGAAGATTAAGAACATTGCATTAGTCGGTAATCCAAATTGCGGAAAAACCTCTTTATTTAATACGCTTACTGGTACGCGACAAAAAGTTGCCAACTATGCTGGGGTTACCGTAGAAAGAAAAGAAGGTTCTTTTAAATTACCTTCTGGTGATGCAATACGAGTATTGGACTTACCCGGAACTTACAGTTTAAAACCTAGTAGTTTAGATGAAGAAGTCACCAGGGCAGTTTGTTTGGGCGAGCTAAAAGGTGAAATTCTACCCGATATTTTTATATGCGTTGTAGATGCCACAAATTTAAGCTTACATTTGAGCTTGGTTCTCGAAGTTCGTGCTCTAAATCGCCCTATGATTCTTGTATTAAATATGATGGATGAGGTCAAAAAGCGTGGTATTTCCATTGATAAGGATAAACTGTCTCAACTGTTAGGTATCCCTGTAGTTGAAGCTGTCGCAGTTAAAACAAAAGGAATTCAAGATTTAATTAATCAATTAGATCAAAAAAATCTTTTTATTACTCCTTATCATTCTGAATTAAGTCATTTTGAACAGGTCAAACAAATCACCAAACAAGTTATTTTAAATAATGACAGTGGTGATAAAAGAACCGCATTTCTAGATAAAATTTTTCTACATCCTGTATTGGGTTTAGTAATCTTAACTTTAACCATGTTTGTGATGTTCCAGGCGGTATTTATATGGGCAACGCCTTTTATTGAATTCATTGAAAATTTTGTCGCATGGCTCAGTGATTTTATTGGACCACTAATCCAACATCCTCTATTAAAAAGCTTGGTTGTGGATGGGGTAATTGCTGGTGCAGGTAGCGTGCTTGCATATATGCCTCAGATTTTGATTTTATTCTTCTTCATTTTAATGCTTGAAGAGTCAGGCTATTTACCCCGAGCAGCATTTCTTTTAGATAAATTAATGTCTAAAGCCGGGCTTAGCGGCCGTTCATTTATTCCTCTGCTATCCAGTTTTGCTTGTGCGATTCCCGGAATTATGGCAACCAGAAGTATCAGCTCTGAACGGGACCGATTAGCAACAATTATGATTGCACCCTTGATGACCTGTTCAGCAAGATTGCCAGTATATGCTTTATTGATCGCGGCATTTATTCCGAACCAATTAATCTACGGCTGGTTAAGTCTGCAAGGATTAGTCCTTTTTGGTCTTTATATGTCGGGAATAGTCTCAGCGTTATTAGTTTCAGTGTTTCTGAAATTGGTTCGAAAAGATAAAACTGAAAGTATTTTTATTTTTGAACTTCCCACATACCGAATTCCAGATATTAGAAATATTGCATTAGGCTTATATGATAGGGCAACTATTTTCTTAAAACGAGTTGGTGGCATTATCGTCGCACTGTCTATCTTGTTATGGGTGCTAGTCACGTTCCCTCAACCACCAGATAATGCAAGCATGCCGGCCATTAACTATAGTTTAGCTGGTCAGTTAGGACATTTAATTCATCCTATATTTGCGCCTATTGGGTTTACATGGGAAATATGTATTGCACTCATTCCTGCTATGGCAGCAAGGGAAGTTGTAATTGCTGCTCTTGGGGTGATTTATGCGATGTCAGGTGATGAAGATACAGTAACTCAAAGTCTGTTAAGTCAAATTTCAGGCCCGGATGGATGGGGGTTAGCCACAGGTTTATCATTATTGGTATGGTTTATTTTTGCTCCCCATTGTCTTGCTACGTTAGCAACAATTAGACGAGAAACTGGCAGCTGGAAACAGCCCATCATTATGGCAACTTATTTGTTTGCATTAGCCTACATCTTTTCATTCATCACATATCAAGTTGCGAGTAAGTTTTAATTAGCAAATGAATAAAAGAGGGGGGGAGCTAGCTCCCCCCCCCTTTATTAAATTACTCGATGTAAGCGTGGGCTTCTGAATACTTTTATCTAACTATAACAACTACTTAAATGTTTAAATCTCTAGGTTTTGAATAGTCGAGGTATCAGACGAATATAGATTGGTAAAAAGCATAGTTCAACGATAGTCTGAGTCAAGATTACAGCAGGAATTATGGGCATACTTCCCGGAATTGCAAAAGCTAATGGAAGAATAACAAATGAATTTCTATATGATGCTGAAAAGGACACAGCACTAGCAGAGCCAGATTCTAATCGAAAAATACGAGCAATTATCCAACCCACGAATGGAGCAATAATGGCAAAAGAAATATAAATTGGTAAAGCTTGAAGAGCTGCACTTTTTGCAAGCCCAATTTGAGGCATAACTGATGCTAGGACGATAAACAAAACTAGGGCTGTGGCAGGTACAGGAAATAAGTTTAGGCTTTCAGCCACTTTTTCTGCTTGTTCATTTCTATTCCCAATGAACTGAACTATAGCTGCCATTGCTAAGGGGGCACTGTTGCAAATAGAGATTTGAGTCGATGAAGTTCCTTTTTAAAAGTGCTTAGAGACCGAAAACCCTGTTGATTAGACACACTTCACCTTGAGGCTGACCATAATAAAATGACGATGCTTGTCCTTTACGTAGTGCACGCATGACTTCAATACCTTT
>NZ_KB850144.1:19451-32401 GCF_000369685.1 Acinetobacter sp. CIP 102136 | reverse complement strand
TCAATACCTTTAATTGTGGCATAAGCCGTCTTCATAGATTTGAATCCTAATGTGGCCCTGATGATTCGCTTTAACTTACCATGATCACATTCAATCACGTTATTCTTGTATTTAATCTGTCGATGGTCCAGGTCTTCAGGACACTTTCCTTCCTGTTTTAGTCGCGACAAAGCACGGCCATAGGTATGAGCCTTATCAGTGTTTATGACTCGTGGAATCTGCCATTTTTTGACATGATTCAAAATTTTACCAAGAAAACAATAAGCTGAATGGGTATTTCGTCTAGCAGAAAGATAGAAATCAAGAGTATGGCCACGTTGGTCAACTGCACGGTATAGATATGCCCATTTGCCATTCACTTTTACGTAAGTTTCATCCAGATGCCATAAATGTCGATCTGTAGGATTACGCCAATACCAACGTAAACGTTTTTCCATTTCTGGAGCATAACGCTGAACCCAGCGATAAATTGTGGTGTGATCAACATTCACTCCACGTTCAGCGAGCATTTCCTGAAGTTCACGATAGCTGATGCCATATTTACAATACCAACGAACAGCCCAAAGAATGATTTCACCTTGAAAGTGCCGACCGTGGAAGGGATTCATCTGCTGTATCTCGAAATAAATAAGATATTTAGCTTATCATGTCAGCCTATTTGCAACAGTGCCGTTTCTGGTTCAAAGCCTTCACCTTTTCCTTATTTATCTCTGACTTCTTTAATGTAAAAACCCAATCATGAAGACTGGGTTTTTACAATATTCATTGTACCTTTAACAGCACTTCATCGGTACAGCATAAAAGTGTTACTGACCTGGCAATGAGGCGCAGTATTTAATACCATCCAGCATTTATAAACTGCGCTGATTTACACGCTTGGACAACTCTTCAGCCGATTCCTTGCGTTCAGAATAACGATCAGTCAGGTATTTGCTTTGACCACGAGTCAGTAGAGTGAACTTAAATAACTCTTCCATGACATCCACAATCCGGTCATAGAAAGCTGAAGGCTTCATTCGTCCATCTTCTTCAAATTCCAAGAAAGCTTTCGGAATTGAAGACTGATTTGGAATGGTGATCATCCGCATCCACCGCCCCAAAATACGCATCTGGTTCAGGCTGTTAAATGACTGTGATCCACCACTGACTTGCATCAAGGCAAGGGTTTTACCTTGGGTAGCACGGATTGCTCCTCCTGCAAGTGGAATCCAGTCTATTTGTGATTTAAAAATGGAACTCATAGAACCATGACGTTCAGGTGAACACCAGACCATACCTTCAGACCATGCAAGAAGCTCATGCAGTTCTTTTACTTTTGGATGCTCAGTATCCGCATCTTCTGGCAAAGGAAGGCCCCACAAGTGATAGATACAGATAAAGCACACATATGGAGGTGCTTTGTCACGGTTAAAATGGGAAAGAAAATGTCCACCAGATCTTGAGCACAGGCAGGTTAAGTATAAAAATAACGTGATCGAATGTAATCATGGCAAGCTAAAGCGGATCATTAGGGCCACTTTAGGATTCAAATCGATGAAGACGGCTATGCCACATGCATCTATTCAGATGGCATTAAACACCGATGATGTACAGACGAAGTAGTAGCAGCCGATCCTACTAAAAGAATAGCAAACGATAAAAACAGCGATAAGCATGTTTTTAACCACTGCATAAAAATAGACCAAAAATTAAGCTTTTTTAGTTTTACAGATTCGAAAATAAATAGTAATAATTCATGAATAGTAGCCGAAGCTACCATTCATGAATCCAAATCATACTATTTTAAAAAACTAATTCGATGCCTGCACCATATTTCCATCCCTTTTCAGACTCTGTTGCCTCTTGCATAGAAGTGGCTTTCTGTCCTTTTTCATATTGGTAAGCAACATCAATGAAAGGTTTAATTCGCTTAGTAATCTCATATCGGGTTTTGATACCAGTTTTTAGTTCTGATAAACCTGATTTTGCAGCATAGTTAGAATCATCGCTAAATATTACATCTGCTTCGATATAAGGTTGAGTAATAAGTTTCTGAGTTAAAAGCAAATCACGTTCTAATTCAAAACTTGCTCCCCAAAAATTATTCTCACCGCCATAAAGATATGCTTGTGTTTCAAAGAAATAAGGAGCTAGACCTAATATACCAATAACCCCATCCACTCGATCGCTGCTGCTATTATTTTTATTTTCACTATATCTTACCCCAGCTTGTACATCCCAAAATGGGGCTACGTTACGGCTATAAAGTGCTGATACAGCATATTTTGGATCATTACTTTCTGACTTTTCCGAATTGGCTTCAATAAATAGACGATTTTCATCTGTTCCAATTAAAGTTTCAAACTTTGTTCCTAGGTTGCCCTTACCGTCTTCATCAACCATCCATTCATTTTCAAATTTTGTCGTTTGATAAATTTGTCCACCATGTTCTTTAAGATGATTGTCATGAGGTGAGTTAGAGTTCTCAAGCGCAATCTGGACACTCTTATCCCCCATATCCGCATTTTCCATTGAATAATATTCTGGATAACGCTCTTGAAGGGAATACTTTAATCCTCCAGATTCCTGTAAAAGAATTTTCATATTTTTTGTAATATTACTGTCTTGTACAGGAGTTTCATTTTTAGCGAACGTTAGATTTGATAATCCAAATAGCGCAATCATCAAAGTTGTTTTTGAAAACAAATTATTAGTGATGTGCATGTGGATTTACTCCCTTCTCATTTACTTGGGACTGAGGAACAGTCTTTGTAGAATTACCATCTTCCACTTGAGCTACAATGAGTTTATTCATCATTCCTGCACTCATATGGTAAAGCAGGTGACAATGAATAGCCCACTCACCTAACTCATCAGCTGTGAGTAGAGTGGTTATCGTTTTCCCAGGTGGAACAATTACCGTATGTTTGTTTGGCATATTGCTTGGATCCTGACCATTCTCAAGCTGCATAAACATGCCATGTAAGTGCATTGGGTGAGCCATCATACTGTCATTGACAAATTTTAAGCGAATACGTTCACCATACTTCACCACTAGTGGGTCGGCTTCATTAAATTTTTTACCATTTATTGTCCAAATATAACGCTCCATGTTTCCACCAAGACGGATCTCTATTTCACGTTCAGCTGCACGAGTGTCTTTTTGAGGATCTAACGATTGCAAATCACTATATTGCAATGCTTTATTACCTTCAGGTGTTGAAGCATTTGCCCATCCAAATACGGTATTATCATTCTTGTCTGAAGCCGCCTTAACAGTAGCGCTATTCATCGGCATATCATGATCCATACCTTTCATAGAAGACATATCATGATCCATACCTTTCATAGAAGACATATCGTGATTCATACCTTTCATAGAAGACATATCGTGATTCATGCCTTTCATAGAAGACATATCATGATCCATACCTTTCATAGAAGACATATCGTGATTCATGCCTTTCATAGAAGACATATCATGATTCATTCCCATATCTTCCATAGTCAATAAAGAACGAGGACGAGGCTTAGGCATCTCAATTTGTTTTACAGGTGAGGTATTTTCATCATGTAAGGTTCCAACCGAAAATCCAGTACGATCAATAGATTCAGCTTCGATTTGATAATGGGCTTGTTTCGGTTCAACAATGACATCATAAGTTTCAGCAGTACCTATACGGAACTCATCTACAGGAACAGGTTTTACAGGTTGACCATCGGCACTTACCACTGTCATTTTTAAATTTGGAATTCGTACATCAAAAAATGACATTGCAGAAGCATTAATAAATCGAAGGCGAACTTTTTCTCCAGCTTTAAAATTACCGGTCCAGTTTTGCTGAGGTGTTTTGCCATTCATTAAAAATGTATAGCCTGTGACATCAGACATATCTGTTTTCAACATCCGCATCTGATTCCACATAGAGCGGTCTTGCCAAGTTGCCTTTAATCCATCACGTTTAACTTGTTTCATGACATCAAATACCGTTTCTCGACGGTTCTGATAGTAATCTGCTTCTTTTTTAAGATTCTTTGTGATTTGATCACTTGTTGAATTATGAAAATCAGAAAGCAAAACCACATAATCTCTATCAGTTTTTTCAGATGATGTTAAGGGGGTTTTATTTTTCGGATAAATAACTAAAGCACCATATAGGCCGTCTTGCTCTTGCCCTTTACTATGGGAGTGATACCAATAAGTACCATTTTGACGAACCTTGAATTTATATTCATACGTTTTATTAGGGGCGATGCCTTCGAACTGGTTGAACCCTGGTACACCATCCATGATTCCGGGTAATATCAATCCATGCCAATGAATTGAAGAGTCCTGATTTTTTAGCTTATTATGAACACGAATAACGGCATCATCTCCCTCTTCAAATTCAAGAAGAGGGGCAACGAATTTACCATTAACGGTAATTCTCTTTAGCGGTTTTCCTGTAATATTTACAGTCTGTTCCGCGATCGTTAAATCATATTCTTTAACTGCCGCCATTACCCAAGTTGATGAAAATAAACCAACTCCAATTAAGAGTATATGACTTAACTTATTTGACATTCTATCTCACCTTTAGAAAGGTCAAGATTGAAGTAATAAAGCAAATATTTAGTATAAACTTTAATACTTCTTTCTCGCTATTTATAAAATTATTTATTGCTACTAGGCATATTCATCTTTGAATGATCCATTTTAGAATGGTCCATATTCATCATAGAATGATCCATTTTTGACATGTCAGATGAGTTAGGAGACTGATGTTGACTATGATCTTGCTGAGTCTTGTCATCTTTTTCCATTTTACAAGGTTTTGTACAAGGTTCCTGTGCTTTTACCGTTTTAGTGGCACTTGAGGTTGATACATCTTTTGCCCAAGATTGAGTACCAGCAATTAAAGTTCCAGCACACATTAAAATTGTTAGACTACGACGCACTACAGTTTTCATAAGTTTCTCTAAAAGTTAATTTCTTGCTACTACAATAAAGTGAAGCACTGAACATCTAAGTGACTTGAAAATGACATTTTTGTAATCTATCTCGATCAGATGTTTTATAACGTTATTATAGTTTTAATGAATAACTTAGGATTCTGAGATGAGAATACTATTAGTTGAAGATGAACAAAAAACTGGTGATTATCTCAAGCAAGGTTTATCCGAAGCTGGCTATATTACGGACTGGGTTACAGATGGGTTAACGGGTAAACATCAAGCTCTTTCTGAAGAGTATGACTTAATTATTTTAGACGTGATGTTACCTGGACTAAATGGTTGGAATATTATCAATGATATTCGTAGCAGCGGTAAAACAATGCCCATTCTTTTTCTTACCGCCCGAGATCAAATCGAAGATCGAGTAAAAGGATTAGAGCTAGGCGCTGATGATTATTTAGTTAAGCCTTTTGCTTTTGCAGAGCTTCTAGCTCGAATAAAAACGCTCCTTAGACGAGGGCAACAAAGAGAAGATAGTAATATTATTAAGATTGCTGATTTAGAACTTGATTTGAGAAAACGTCGGGTAACGCGAGCGGGTCAACGCATTGATCTGACGGCAAAAGAATTCGCGCTTATGGAACTTTTTATGCGTAGACGAGGTGAAATTTTACCAAGAGCGCTGATTGCTTCTCAAATTTGGGATATGAATTTTGATAGTGATACGAATGTCGTTGAAGTCGCTATTAAACGATTAAGAAGTAAAGTTGACAGTAACTTTACTCCCAAATTAATTCAGAATATTCGAGGAATGGGGTATGTACTAGAGGTAGAGGATGAATAATAATTTATTCAGAGCGATCAGTTTCCGGATCGGTATCATTTTCTCATTATCTACTATTTTCATTCTAATTATTATGGGTTTGTTCATAAATAAATTAGTAATGCATCATTTTGAAACTCAAGACCGTACCCAATTAGAAGGTAAAATCCAGCTTATTCAGAATCTTCTCCAACAGCATCCTAAAAATTCTCCAGAACTTAATCTTTATTTAAGAGATGCGTTAGTTGGACACCATGATCTTATGGTCCAAATAGAACGACCGACAGGTAAAGTTTTATTTAGTTCAGCATCCTCAATCATTAATACTCAAAATTTAATCAAGTCAGCAAATAATTCATGGATTAAATGGCAAGTTCAAAATAAGACCTATCGTGGCATGATCTACACTACAGGTATAAATAGAAATTCTGAAATACAATCTGTACGAATTATTGTTGGGATCGATACATCAGAACATCTACATTTTCTAAAAGATTTTAAGCGTCAACTTTTGTATATTGGTTTGGCTGGTACAATTTGTTTAATGTTTTTAGGTTGGTTTGCAACCTGGAGAGGTTTAAGACCAGTGCAAAAAATGGCTAAGGTCGCAGAAGGAATTTCTGCTCAACATCTTTCAGAACGTTTAGAAGTTGAGCATACACCAACCGAACTAAAATCATTGGCAATCGCCTTCAATGCTATGCTGGACAGACTAGAGTCAGCTTTAGAAAAACTTTCCGATTTTTCATCTGATTTAGCACATGAAATTAGAACACCGATTAATAATTTAATGACCCAAACTCAAGTATGTCTCGCCCGTAACCGAGATATTGGTACTTATCAAGAAATACTATTTTCTAATTTAGAAGAATTTGAACGTTTGGCTCGAATGGTGTCCGATATGCTTTTCTTGGCAAAAGCAGAACATGGCTTAAATTTACAGAACTTACAGAATATTGACCTCATTAAAGAAGTTACCGCTTTATTTGATTTCTATGACGCTCTAGCTGCCGAAAAAAATATGACACTTCAACAAACAGGATCTGGCAATGTAAAAGGTGATCCTGCTATGTTACGTCGCGCACTCAGCAACCTATTGTCTAATGCAGTTAAATATGGAAACAAGAATTCTACAATACAGATAAAACTTCAACAGAATTTAGATAACACAATATTTTCAATTGAAAATGAAGGCCCTGAACTCTCTCCTGAACAACTATCCAGATTATTTGATCGTTTTTATCGAACAGATGCGTCTAGACAAAGAACAGAAGAAGGAACCGGCTTAGGGCTTGCCATAACAAAATCTATTCTTGATATGCTTGGGGCGACCATCCAGGCTGAATCCCTCAATGGTCGAATCATTTTTACCATTGTTTTTCAAAGTGAATCCATGCAAGGGGAATCATTTTAACTCATTTTTTGAACATCTTCCATTTACCCGAGTTGACCTTACATAAAGCTCAAACTGAGAGCCAGAGCTACGCCAGCACCTATCATGGCAATTGTGTAGCCAAATATGATAGCTCGGCCAAACTGTGCCCCCCCTGTCATCCATGCAATTGTCGCTTTGCTTAACATGTTGCTCAGTGTGGCCAGCCCTAGCGCGACAGCAGCCACATTTGTTGTTAAGCCTTCAGTACTATGCAGGCGGGCAAGTGAGACTAAAATAGCATCTACGTCTGCTAGCCCAGAAATAGTCGATAATACGAAGATGCCGCTGGTGCCCAACCATTGTTTTGCTGCCGGGACCAAGACTGCCATGACAGCCAGGAAAGCAGCGAAGCTGAATACTGTCCCAAGATCAAAAGGAGCCATTGCTTCTATTGTTCGATCGTTGTTTTCAGCGCTGGTAATTTGGCGTTGTCTCCACAATGCCATACCCAGCAGAAGGATTCCCGCAATCATCATTGCACCACCAAAAGTGCTTAGCAATGCTGGCTCAATGACGCCTATCAGCACAACCATACGAAAAAACATGATGCCACAGGCAGCCAATGTTCCAGAAATAGCAGCACTGACCATGACGGGGTGCTGGCGTGTATAGCGTGCCAGTGCGACAGTTGCAGCTGTAGAAGATGCCAAACCACCCAATAGACCTGTCCAGAATATGCCTCTTTCTGAACCGGTAAGCCGCATGGCAAAATGACCTGCCAGAGAGAGTCCGGCAATCAGGATCACTGCCCACCATAACTGGTAAGGATTTAATGCAGCAAAAGGTCCCATACCCGTATTGGGTAAGTAAGGTAATATAACGACAGAAAGTACCAGTAACTGCAGGGATGCGGTTAATTCACGATGTTCGATCAAGCGTAACCAACCATGTAAGGTTGGCTTGAGATCCAAAAATACAGCCACGATGACAGCCGCGGTTAATGCTAAAGTAACATTACCATGGGATGCATATGCACCTAAAACTAATGTCAACAGCATCGCGATCGTCGTGGTAGCGCTTAAATTACCGGAAATTTTTGCGGTACGCGCGTAGGATACCGTAAGTAAAAGGGAAAGCCCTAATACGGCTGCGACTAGTGGCCAAG
The DNA here is from genome assembly GCF_000369685.1 of Acinetobacter sp. CIP 102136. Classification (GTDB taxonomy): domain Bacteria; phylum Pseudomonadota; class Gammaproteobacteria; order Pseudomonadales; family Moraxellaceae; genus Acinetobacter; species Acinetobacter fasciculus. The sequence goes on along the minus strand of NZ_KB850144.1, from coordinate 24,124 downwards.
GCCCAAAGTTTGGCTGTAAATGACCGAGCACTCCTCCGAGTAATCCTGTCAATGTGAAGGTACGTAGGCCTGCTACTCGGCTGCCTTCTGGCAGTTCACGATCATTCCATCCTCGTTCTAAACCAATGAGCAGGCCGATGGCAAGTGCTGCAATCAGGCCTGATACATCTGGTGGAAGAAAAAGACTCTCTATCATAGCTTTTTATGTCGCAGGCGAAGGGCATTGGTGATCACTGAAGCGGAGCTAAAACTCATGGCCAAGGCCGCAATCATGGGTGACAACAACCAACCGGTAAATGGGTAGAGTACGCCAGCTGCTATTGGGATACCCAAGGCATTATAAAGGAAAGCAAACATGAGGTTCTGTTTCATGTTGCCAACAGTAGCTTCCGAAAGTGAACGGGCAACCGCGATACCGCGTAAATCTCCCTTGACCAAGGTAACTTGAGCACTATTCATTGCGACATCAGTTCCGGTCCCCATAGCGATACCGACATCAGCTTTAGCCAAGGCTGGTGCATCATTGATGCCATCGCCGGCCATTGCCACGATGCGACCTTGCTTCTGCAATTTGCTGACAAGTTCGAGTTTATCTGCGGGTTTAACTTCACCATGTACCTCATCAATACCCAGACGTGATGCGACTGAACGGGCAGTGGTGAGACCATCTCCTGTTGCCATCACGATACGTAGTCCAGCTTCCTTCAGGGTGGCAAGTGCTTCAGGGGTACTTTTTTTGATGGGATCGGATACTGCAAGCAGGCCGGCCAATTCACCATTGATGGCTAGATGCATCACACTTGCACCTTCTGAACGCAGCTCTTCGGCTTGCGGAATCAGAGATTGTACCGAGATACCTAATTGCTCCATCAGTGCTGTGTTGCCCAAAGCTAACTGACGATCGCCCACTTGACCTCGAACACCAATCCCTGAGCCTGATTCAAAATTATCTGGTGTTTCAAGAGGCAGGCCACGTTCGTGTGCTGCGTTTACAATCGCTTCGGCTAGCGGGTGTTCACTGCCTTGATCAAGACTGGCGGCTAAACGTAATACTTCAGATTCATCGAAACCTGATGCGGCAACCACACGATCGAATACAGGGCGTCCTTCAGTTAACGTACCTGTTTTATCGATGATTAGTGTGTCAATCTTGCGTAGATTCTCAATGGCTGCTGCATCGCGGAACAACACACCATGAGTAGCACCTTGACCCGTTGCAACCATGATAGACATTGGAGTTGCCAAGCCTAGTGCACAAGGACAGGCAATAATGAGTACTGCCACAGCATTGATTAATGCATAAACCCAGCTCGACTCTTCTGGGCCGAACAGTCCCCATCCAAAGAAGGTAAGCAAGGCAATGGCTACTACAGCCATGACAAACCAACCTGCAACCTGATCAGCCATGCGTTGCATTGGTGCTCTCGATCGTTGAGCTTGCGCCACCATCTGTACGATCTGGGATAACATGGTACTTGAACCAATTTTCTCTGAACGCATGATTAGGGAACCATTGGTATTCAGGGTAGCACCAATGACTTTATCACCGATGCGTTTAGTGATAGGTAAAGGTTCACCTGTCAGCATCGATTCATCCACTGAACTACTTCCTTCAGTGATTACACCATCCACAGGCACTTTTTCACCTGGGCGAATTCTGAGTAAATCTCCTACATGGACATGCGTTAGAGGAACATCTTCTTCAGTTCCATCAGGCAGGATTCGGCGAGCTGTTTTAGGAGCGAGCCCAAGGAGTGACTTAATTGCAGCAGAAGTTTGCGAACGTGCTTTTAACTCCAATATTTGTCCCAGTAGGGTCAATGAAATGATGACCGCTGAAGCTTCAAAGTAAACAGCGACACGACCCATGGAAATAAATGAGTCTGGGAAGATTTGCGGTGCAATGGTTGCGACCACACTATAAATAAATGCAGCTCCAGTGCCCAAACCAATCAGCGTCCACATGTTCGGGCTGCGATTCACAACCGATTGCCAACCCCGGGAAAAAAATGGCCAACCTGCCCAAAGTACAATTGGGAGTGACAACACCAGTTCAATCCAGCTCTGAACAGCCATATTGAACAGGTTCATTTGATGACCAAACATCGCCAAAAAAGTCACGATGATGGTCAATGGCAGTGTCCACCAGAAGCGTCGGCGGAAATCACGTAACTCCGGATTCTCATCTTCCTCTAATTCAGGAATGAGTGGCTCCAGTGTCATTCCGCATTTAGGACAGTTTCCAGGATGATCTTGCCTGATTTCTGGATGCATTGGGCATGTATAGATGGTCGTACCTGTTGTGCTTGCCGCATTAACGTGTTGAACAGTCTGATGATGCTGTGTATGTGCATCGGCAGTCGTCGTTGCGGGTTTAGCGATATATTGCACCGGGCTGCTATGAAACTTTGATTGACATTTATCACTGCAAAAAAAGTAAGTTTTCCCCTTAAATTCCTCATGGTATTTCGATTCTTCAGTGACGGTCATACCACAGACTGGGTCTTCCAGTACGTCTGTTGTAGCCTGTGCCATATGGTCCTGGTTATGATTTTTTTGATCTGACATAAATAATTCTCTTATGGTAAAGTGGTTTTATGGCCGAATTTTGGAATAAATCTCGGAGTCTGTTGAGCATAGCTGTCATAGACAGCGCCAAACTGTTTACTCATTTCAGCCTCTTCCTTAATTGCCAAGCGGCTGTACATTAAGAGTAGGATTGGAAACATAATCAGTGTCAGTAAAGTTGGCCATTGCAATAAAAAACCCAGCAAGATCATCACAAAAGCCACGTATTGTGGGTGACGTATACGTGCATAAGGGCCTGTGATCGCTAAAGAATGCTGACGTTGCGCGTTGTACAGCACGTGCCATGACGTTGATAACAGGTAAAATCCATAGCCCAAGAAAACGTAACTGGCGATATGCAAAATGCCAAAATGTGGATCACCTTTTTCACCTAATAGCGTTGACCACAAGTGACCTGCATTATGAGAAAGTAAGTCAAGTTGAGGGAAGCGAGTTTGAAGCCAACCAGATAACAGGTAAATGGTTAAAGGAAAACCATACATTTCGACAAATAGAGCAATGATAAAAGCCGAAAAGGCCCCAAATGTACGCCAATCGCGCGCAGTGGAAGGTCTAAAAAAACTGAAAGCGAACATGATAAAAACTGCTGAGTTAATGATAACCAGCGTCCATAAACCATAAGCCGATTCCGCATGATTCATGATGGATCTCCTGATAAGAGCTATTTTTTGTTATCAGATATATCGGATTTTTTTTGCTGCGAGTGGTTATGCCCATGACCACCATGCATAAAAATATGCATCAGTGGACACGCTAAAAGGAATAAATAAGGCAAAGCACCGATAACGTGGGCTAAATGTTCCGTTAATAGAAAATAAGCTGCGATACCACCCAGCACGATTAGACCAATGGCATAACGTGTAGACCAAAAGTTAGGTACTGAATTATTTTCTTGGTGTTGGTGATTCATGGTGCTTTCCCCTAATTCATGGGTAACTATTTAGTTGCTGACGGAGGCATACAGTCCATCATCATCTGCATCATGGATTGCATCATGTCCATACGTTTTTCCATCATCTGCTGACGGTCAGCCATATTTGCATTCATGCTTTGGCTGCCCATCTGTTTCATCATACTCATACCTCCTTGCATGAGTTTCATGTGCTCAGCCATAAGTTTCTGACGTTCTTGTGGGGTTTTTGCAGCCATCATCTTCTCATGCATGGCTTGCATCGCCTTCATGTGTTGATCCATTGCAGCCATTTTATCTGTAGCAGTGGTGCTGGTAACTGTTTGCTTAATTGTTACTGCAGATGGTGCTGTTTTTTCAGGGTGGTGATCTTTGTGTTCATCGGATTGCTGTGCAAATGTATTCAATGACGCGGCTGCGATACATAAGCCCAAAAAAATGTTTTTGAATTTCATCATAATTTTTTCCTTTAAATAATTTGGAAGTAAAAGCTATGTTTTAGTACTGAACAGAGTCTAGGAATTTGACTACTAAACTGATGAAATTTTTGGTTATTCTCTGTCTCTCTTAAAAATTTTAGCACTATTAATTAATTATTTTTAAAAATGACAAAAATGTAATTTTGAGATCTTCTCGAAATATATAGTCTATGCTGAGATGACAAAAATTTTATTTAATATTAATCTTTTAAAACTATTAAAGTTGTTATGATTTTATGTGCTTAAAAAAATAAAAATGAAATGATTAGATGACTCCAAGGCTAGTTAGAGACACATTCTTAATGTAATTTACACTGTTATTCCTTTAAAGAAAAAATACAGTTGATCAAAATAGTTTTTTATAGAAAAAAGGGTGGATAATTTAATTATTAAACTTATTGGTATATTTATTAGATAAGTTGTCATTAAAAAGTAAACATGTATTCTTTTCCGAATTGGTTTGATACTTTCTCCACCCATTGCTCTATTTTGTCAGCTGTCATGACTTGAAAATCTCGCCAATAATATTTCATCTGCTTCCATACCATCTCGATTCGATTTAACTCAGGGCTATAAGCTGGAATAAAATACAGATTCGTCGAAAAGTTAGTTTTAAGTAGCTCTCTGTAATCAGCCATCTTTTTACTTCTATGAATCGAGGCATTATCAACAATAAGAACCAATGGAAGGTTATA
>NZ_KB850144.1:7717-13466 GCF_000369685.1 Acinetobacter sp. CIP 102136 | reverse complement strand
CTTTTACCTTCGGAAAGCCAGAGAATAGTTTGGGCACGTTGCCTTTCACGCCAATGTTTTGCATGCTTGACCAGAAAAATGAGTCGTTCTCGCTGTTCTAAACTAAGTGGTACAGAAACAATTCTAGGCATGTGTGAACATCTGTTAACTAAAAAAACCTTTTCGCATCATTAGTTATTTTTGTCAACTTAGAAGGTAAAGAAGATTATTTTTAATATTAGGGTTTATAATCCAAATTTCAGAGTAAGGAATCTACTACTTATATAATAGAGATTCCATCTCCAAAACAGTACTACTGTATGAATGAGTTGTATTCAATGCAGGGAAGAATGTAGATCCTTAATACTAACGGAAAATTATTTTACTGAATTTTCATGTAAAGACTCATTTAATTGATCAATCACTGTCGTCCATTCACCATCAGAGTGTAGTTTTTCTTCTAAAAAATGACGTTGAGCATCAGTCCAAAAAATTGCTTGTGTTAAAAAAACATCTCCAGCTAGCTGATGGCTCTCTATGAATTTTGCAATTGCTTCTTCAGTAGAAGCTAAACCAAGCTGTTCAAATAATTTGGTCATTCTTGGACGTGTTTGAGTCATGTGCTTAGCCCACAAATTTATATTAGATCAAATTAAACATAACATGTTTATATTTAAACTAAAATATAAAAAATTAAATAGCTACTATTTTCTTAGTCAAAATGATTACTACATTTCATAAATCAACCACCTACATAATTTGTTTGTTAAATGATCATTATTTTTCAATAAGATTATTTTAATAGTTAAAGATTTTAAATTTTAAAAATGACAAAAATGTAATTTTGAAGTCATCGCTCTGTTTCTGTCTCTCACTAATAATTGAAATATAAGAGGAGATGATGTGGTCTCATTAAATATAGATTTTATAAAGTCATCTCTAATGAACTAACGAATCAAGAGGAAACGTAAATGAAATTATTTCAAAATAAAATGACTGCTCTACGTAATGTTGTAGTAGCTGCAACGATGATTGTGGCTACTACAACTACGTTCGCTCATGTGAGTTTAGTGAGTGCGATTCCTGCGGAAAATGCATCTATCCTTAGTCAACCAAAGAACTTGACCCTTAACTTTGGTGCAGAGGTTATGTTGATGAATATTAAGTTACTGGATGCTCAGCGAAGAGATGTTCCTTTAAAATATGAAGTTACTCATGACTTAAAGAAATCCTTTGATGTCGCTCTTCCGAAACTGAAAAAAGGTAAATATACCGTTGTCTGGACAACAATGGGGAAAGATGGTCACAACATGAATGGTGAATATAGTTTCACTATCAAATCAACTAAATAAGAATTGATTACCTTTCAACATGTCAGTGAGGTGCTGGCATGTTGTTCTAGAATGGACAAAAATAATGATTTCTGAATATTGGATGTGGGCCACTTGGTTAACTAAGGTTATTTTATATTTAAGTGTAGCTTTTGTCGTTGGTGGAGCCTTTTGCTATTTTTTACTTAGACAATATCTTGAACTAAAAGAATCGATTCTTAAATATATTACAATTGGCGCTGGATTAGGCCTAATTTCCAGTACCTTGGGATTTTTTATTCTGATTGGTAGTTTTGCCAATACTGGTATTACAGGTATGGTGGACCCCACGTATATTAATATATTGGTTAATACTCCGACGGGGTATATATACGTTCTTCGTTCTATTAGTTTTGCTCTTTTACTTCTTCTCATGGTGGTTAAACTTAACAGGAACAAAGGTCAGTTTTCTATAATTGAAAGTTCAATATTTTGTATTTTACTTATCCCGATTATTTTTAGTTTTTCCCAGCTCGGACATGTCGCTAATTTAACCTTACTTGCTCAAATTTTATTATCAATCCATATTCTAGTTATGTCGTTATGGATGGGGTCTTTATATCCGTTATGGAAAACCAGCCGGGAAATAAGTGGTTTACCTTTAAAAGATCGCATGCATGTATTTGGACGTATTGCTGCTTTCATTGTTGGGATATTAATCGCCTGTGGCGCTAGTGTAGCTCTTCTTTTAATTAAAGATTTTAATACCTTAATCAATACTGCATATGGCTATGGTTTCATGGTTAAAATGTTTTTTGTTATAAGTATTCTACTTTTAGCTGCCTTCAACAAATGGTATTTCACCCCGCGTCTTCAACATCCTAAATTCGCTAAACACCTTAGTCATGCCATTTTATTTGAGATGTTATTAGGTCTATCAATTCTATTAACAACAGGCTATATAACCACTGTCGTGGGTATTGAATAAGAGAATTTCAAAATAAGGGAATTGAGGAAATTTAACATTACTGCATTTATCTTTTGTAGCTGAGCAATAAAGTTTCTACTGGACTGTCAACTTACGACAATCAGAACAGTAAAATCGCATCATGAGGCATTATACATAAAGGTAGTCACCGGTTTTTAGCTTATCTTCAACCCATAACGGTCTCATCTATTCAGTTCACTACCATTGATTGAAATAACTAATCTTATAAATTTCAGAGTGATCGTAGATGACAGAAATGTCATTTTAAAGTCACGTTAATGTTGGTTAAGTACTTTTAGTGTAGTCATTAGAACACTCTTCTTTGGAATACTCTGAAGAAAACTGTAAGGTTGTAAACAGACCAAGTTACAGCGAGTCACTGATTCAGAAAAAGGCTGGTTGTATGGTGAAAGTTTAGAGTTACTGTTCTAATGTTTTAAACAAATGTTTTGTTAAAAAGGAGCAACATATGAAATTTCACATCGCTAATATGACTTGTGGTGGTTGTGCACGCGGCATTACTACCGCAATTAAAGAGCTCGACTCGAATGCCTCACTCGATATTGATTTACAAAACCGTATTGTTGAAATCAACACAACGGTGAGTCAGGATCAAGTCATTGCCACTCTCAGTGAGCGTGGATTTACAGCTGATCCTGCTTAATCTCTGTTAGAGTAACAGTGGGAATTCCTTACCACTTTTACTCTCTCTTATTTTCCTCATCGTACAGATAAAACCTGTACTTGCTTGAAATAAAAGTAATCCCTGAATTCCCCCTAATCTTGGTTCGAGCTGATCTTCGCATATAGAACTCAGCATATCTAAATGATAGAGATCGTATATGAGTACCGAAATGACTGATACGCCACACTACAGTGAAACATTAGAGATTGAGGGGATGACATGTGCTTCTTGTGTAGGCCGTGTGGAAAAAGCTTTAAAATCTGTTGAGGGTGTTGAATCGGCTCATGTAAATCTGGCTACCGAAAAAGCAGTCATTTATGCGCATCAACCACTTGATCGCGCTACTTTAATTAAAGCCGTAGAAAAAGCAGGCTACGAAGTGGAAGCGCTGCAACCAATAGAGCTTACGATTGAGGGTATGTCATGTGCTTCTTGTGTAGGTCGAGTAGAAAAGGCCTTAAAATCTGTTGAGGGTGTGGAATCAGCTCATGTAAATCTGGCTACTGAAAAAGCGACTATTCAGGCAAGCTCATCTGTCACTCGTGACTCGTTAATTCAGGCTGTCACCAAAGCAGGGTTTGAAGCAAAGTCAGTTCATCAAACTACGGAAAGCTTTCAAGATAAAAAAAATATTGAATTAGAAAAACTTAAAAAAGATTTAATTTTGTCAGTCTTATTGACTCTACCCGTTTTTATTTTAGAAATGGGATCACACCTGATTCCCGCCTTTCATACGTTTATGATGGATAACATTGGCCAACAAAATAGCTGGTTAATGCAATTTTTCTTGACCACAGTAGCATTAATTTTTCCAGGCCGACGCTTCTTTAAAAAGGGCATCCCAAGTTTATTCCGCTTAGCACCAGACATGAATTCCTTGGTGGCTGTAGGAACATTGGCTGCTTATCTTTATTCAGTGGTTGCTACTTTCTTTCCAAGTGTCCTGCCACAAGGCACGGTCAATGTTTATTATGAAGCTGCAGCGGTTATTATCACTTTAATTCTATTAGGTAGATTTTTTGAAGCCAAGGCAAAAGGCCGAACGTCTTTAGCAATTCAACATCTAGTTGGAATGCAGCCTAAAGTTGCCAGAATACAGCTCAATAATCAGGTGATAGAAGTTCCGATTGCCGAAGTTCAAACAGGAACGATTGTAGAGATTAGACCAGGCGAGCGTATCCCTGTCGATGGTGAAGTTATTCACGGCCAAAGTTTTATTGATGAATCCATGATTACTGGCGAGCCTATGCCCGTTGAAAAAACGATAGGCTCTACTGTGGTAGGAGGAACAATTAACCAAAGTGGCAGCTTAAATATCAAAGCCACCTCTGTTGGTAGTTCATCAGTGCTTTCTCAAATCATCCGAATGGTTGAACAGGCACAGGGTTCCAAGCTGCCTATTCAGGCATTGGTTGATAAAATTACCATGTGGTTTGTACCTGTAGTAATGGGTCTCTCTCTTTTAACTTTTATTACTTGGTTTATCTTCGGCCCTGAGCCAGCCCTAACGTTTAGCTTAGTTAATGCAGTTGCGGTACTCATTATTGCATGTCCTTGTGCAATGGGACTTGCAACGCCTACATCAATCATGGTGGGAACTGGGCGTGGTGCTGAAATGGGTGTTTTATTCCGTAAAGGGGAAGCTTTGCAGCTGCTCAAAGAAACTAAAGTGGTTGCTGTTGATAAAACAGGGACCCTGACTGAAGGGAAACCAATTTTAACCGATCTGCATGTCTTAGAAGGGTTTGAATACAATGCCGTACTTTCACTTATGGCAGCCGTTGAATCAAAGTCTGAGCATCCTATTGCTCGAGCAATTGTACAAGCCGCTATAGATAAGGAATTAATTCTGTCTCCTGTTGCTGATTTCAAGTCAGTCACGGGCTATGGAATAGAAGCAACGGTGTCTGAACATTTGGTTCATATTGGTGCAGATCGATATATGGAAAAACTAGGTTTGAATCCTAATGTTTTTTCTCAATTTTCGGATCGTTTGGGAGAAGAAGGAAAAACCCCTCTCTATGTTGCGATTGACCAGAAACTTGCTGCCATTATTGCTGTAGCAGATCCAATTAAAGAATCAACATTTGCTGCAATTGAAGCGTTACATCAGTTAGGTTTAAAGGTTGCCATGATTACAGGTGATAACCGTCATACAGCTCAAGCGATTGCAAAAAAACTAGGTATTGATGAGGTTATTGCAGAAGTCTTACCAGAAGGTAAAATAGAGGCCGTTAAAAAATTAAAAAATCAATATGGTAAACTCGCATATGTTGGAGATGGCATTAATGATGCCCCTGCACTTGCAGAAGCAGATATTGGTTTAGCAATAGGTACAGGTACAGACGTAGCTATTGAAGCTGCTGATGTGGTTTTGATGTCTGGCAACCTGAAAGGAGTGCCAAATGCTATCGCTTTAAGCAAAGCGACTATAACCAATATTCGTGAAAATTTATTTTGGGCATTTGTTTACAATGCAGCTCTGATTCCTATTGCAGCAGGTGTACTTTATCCGCAATTTGGACTGCTACTTTCTCCTGTATTTGCTGCTGGTGCAATGGCTCTCTCGTCAATATTTGTACTAGGAAATGCTTTACGATTAAAACGTTTTAAAGCCCCCCTTGCAATTATTTAACCATTTTTTATATACATTGGCTTTGTTGCACAAAGATTTGAAATGCAAAGCGCCCCTAATTGAGCCAAATTTAAGGCGTAACTTGGGTAAGTGGTCGACCTAATTCCGTAAATCTGTTGAGGACTGCCACACGTGCATGGATCTCATTGACT
>NZ_KB850144.1:0-6657 GCF_000369685.1 Acinetobacter sp. CIP 102136 | reverse complement strand
CGCGACTCATGAGTGCTCGGTTATATGCGGGCCAATTGGTTGTGCGGTAGATTTTGTGTGTAGGCTTCTTCATTTGAAAATTATATCGCTGAAAAAGCCTTTACAGATAGGTTTGTGCAACAAAGCCATCCACGATTCATATTCAATCCCATGACTTTAAAGCGCAAAGCGTGTTGCAGATGCAGCTCTTATTCCGAGGAATTTTACACTGGTATCGCCCGCCGATAGAAACACCAGATCCGGCAGTCAGGACGTAAATAACCATTCCTCCAGTTTAAATAAAAAAACCTGCAGATTCGATGCAGGTTTTTTTTAGAGATAATCAATCGCGTCTTATTTGGCTTTACGCTCTTTTTCAATCAGGTAATTTACCACCTGAATTACTTTGGCATCATTGCCCTGCACAATATATTTACCATTCACGGTCACCGCTGGTACACCGCTTAACTGATATTGAGCAGTCAAATTTTTTGCCTGAGCAATTTTTGACGAAATCGGGAATGATTTATAAGTCGTGTTAAATTTCTCTTCAGAAATACCATAACGGGTATAGAACTTGGCCAATTGTGCCTGTTCTAAAATTGGACGCTGCTTGTCATGAATATCATGGAATAACTGTAAATGTGCTTTTTGACGCACACCCAGGGCTTCTGAAACATAATAAGCACGTGCAGCCTGTTCCCAAAGCGGGTTCATTGCAGCAGGTGTACGTACAAAACGGATATCTTTGGGTAATTTTTTCAACCAGTCCTGCATATGCGGTTCCAACGTGAAACAGTGACCACAGCCATACCAGAAGAATTCACGTACCTCAATTTTGCCCGGTTTTTCGACTTTGACTGGTTTTGCGACCACAAAATTGGCCATAGCATTGCCTGAAAAGGCCAAAACAGATGCGGCAACAGCTCCTAAAAGGAATTTTTTCATTGGGATTATCGTCCTCTAAATCATTATGCTTAGTGTATGGGTTCACTATAAATCAATTATGCCGGTTCCGTTTTCATGCTGCGAACTTTTGTGCTATCAGAACCGCTACATTAAAGTATGCGACTGATTTTAAGTCAGTTAATATGGCCATTCGACCGCTATGTGTTTTTAGATAATCACAAAAGTTAAACTTTGAGTAATAAAAACGGTTATAATTTCTACGATTAAAACGTAGTGGTCAAACCTACAGTAAATATTAGCTTCTTACTATTCTCTTCAGTAACAGCCGCGTGGCTCTGAGAATGATCTTCTGACATACAATAGTTTCCTTATTCTATTTACGATTAGCTGAGAGACTTGAGTAAGCCTCAATATTTCTGCTAAAAATTGCTTACTATAATTGGTCAAGAAGCTTTCTTTTCATTTATCCACCGGGACAATATTGGTAATAAAACCAACATAAGAAGGGTTGATGAGATAATTCCTCCAATAACCACATTTGCTAGTGGGCACTTTACTTCTTTCTCCAATTCCAATGCCTCCCTAACTAATTAGAGAGTTTTAAGCATTATTACATGAATCTTTCCAGTACTATTGTTGCAAATATACTAAGTTGCATATTTATTCCTGCCTATGTATAGGAGCATATGTAACCCTAAAGTTTAAAATAGTCTTTTCGGATTATTTAAAAATTTGAAAATGGTAAAGAATAAATTAAAAACAATAAATATATTTATCATTCGATTTAAAAAAATTAATTAATCTTAGTTACACCATACTAAAAATAACTAATTTTTAGTTTTCCTAGTTATATGTGCTTCATTATAATTTTGAATTAATTCTCTTCACACCCTTTGCTTTTTTCATTGTTAATTATTTCTAAATTTTTCTCTAAGAAACGAAGTCCCCCATCAGCAAAACTACTGGTTGAAAAAACTATAGTAAAAATAACTAAAACAATCTTCATATATATATTATTGAATCTAATCATATCTTGGACCAAAAAATAATTTCTTCATATACTAATTCCTAGATATATACACCTAAATGACAACCAAATTACAAATTTGTAATTTTGTTAAGGTTTGTCCTAAAAAAAATAAATTAATACTATTTTAACAAAGATAAGTCGTTGCTGAAAAATTTGAATTGTAAGGGATTTAATTAGGCACTGTTGCAAATAGAGATTTGAGTCGATGATGTTCCCTTTAAAAAGTACTTAGAGACCGAAAACCCTGTTGATTAGACACACTTCACCCTGAGGCTGACCATAATAAAATGACGATGCTTGTCCTTTACGTAGTGCACGCATGACTTCAATACCTTTAATTGTGGCATAAGCCGTCTTCATAGATTTGAATCCTAATGTGGCCCTGATGATCCGCTTTAGCTTGCCATGATCACATTCAATCACGTTATTTTTATACTTAATCTGCCTGTGCTCAAGGTCTGGTGGACATTTACCTTCCCGTTTTAACCGTGATAAAGCACGTCCATATGTGGGTGCTTTATCCGTGTTGATCACTTGTGGAATTTGCCACTTCTTCATATTATTTAAAATTTTTCCAAGAAAACAATATGCTGATTTGGTATTACGTCTAGAAGAAAGATAAAAATCAATGGTATCGCCACGTTGATCGACTGCACGATACAGATAAGACCATCGTCCATTCACTTTTACATAGGTTTCATCAATATGCCACGAGCTCAGATCTGTAGGATTACGCCAATACCAGCGTAAACGTTTTTCTATTTCAGGAGCATAACGTTGAACCCAACGGTAAATAGTCGTGTGATCAACATTCACACCCCGTTCGGCCAGCATTTCCTGCAGTTCACGATAGCTAATGCCATATTTACAATACCAGCGCACAGCCCAAAGAATGATTTCGCCCTGAAAATGCCGACCATGGAAAGGATTCATATGCTGCACCTTTAGCTAAAACAGTCTTCAACTTACCATTCGTGGTTATTTGCAACAGTGCCACTTGGGTGGTCTGCCTTTAGCTGGAACATGCTTCTGCAATTGCTCAACCATTTAAATAAAAGGTTGACCATGAGATGCCTGTATATCGCTTAAACTGTGTTTCAGAAAGCTTCTTTGAATCAATGTATTTCATCCGCAGATTATGCACGAATGCTAAGAAAATTAGAGTACAAATATCAATCAAAAAGGTGCTCGTTTTTTGATTTATGAAAGAGATCTATTATTCAATTATATCTTTTAATGATCAATAGAAAGCCTAGTTTCAAACACATTCTTCAGACACAAACAAATATGATCAAAATAGAGTGATTACTCTATAAAATAATAAAATCAATTACTTAAATCATATTTTATTTTAAAAAAATACAAATGTGTATTAAAAATAACCATTACTTACATTTTTTTGATTACAAAATATAATGAGTAAATTGCTTCCCATTTCATACATTTTTCATATATAAAAAGTCATACTATTTTTAAGGTTTTTCTAAATCACATTTTATACTTCATAGTTTTTAACATCATTATTAAAGGTGAACCATGCAAAAGAAGAAGCGCACCCCATTAGACGCACAACAGTCCCATCTTTGGATTATTGGTGGTGGTATCGCAGGTATGGCTGCTGCTGCATTTGCAATCCGTGATGCCAAAGTCCCTGCCAAAAATATCCATATTTTAGAAGAACTCGATATTTCAGGTGGTTCGATGGATGGTGGACATACACCGCATGCCGCGCAAGCTTGGGTAACACGTGGTGGGCGAATGCTGACCGATGAAACTTATTTGTGCCTATGGGACTTATTTTCCAGTATTCCATCTTTGGAAAATCCAGACATTTCGGTGCGTGAAGAATGTCGTGAGTTTAATGAAAAAGTGAAAACCCACGCCAATGCACGGTTGATTGATGCCGAACATGTCATTGCGGATGCAGCAAAGCTTGGTCTGAATACGCTACATCGTGCACAGATGCTGCGCCTATTAGCTTCAAAAGAAGAAAAAATTGGCAGTCGCCGCATTGATGAGTTTTTTGATGAAACCTTTTTTGAAACCAATTTCTGGCGCATGTGGCGCACGACTTTCGCTTTTCAAAAATGGCACAGTGCAGCAGAGTTAAGACGCTATTTCTTGCGTTTTATTCAAGAATTGCCACGCATTCATACCTTAGCGGGTGTGAAACGTACCAAGTACAACCAATATGACTCGATGATTCTGCCCCTACAGCGTTGGTTAGTCGCACAAGGCGTCGATGTGCGTTTTGGACACTATGTCACAGATGCAGACTTCATTACCAATGCTGAAACTCAAGAACGCTACGCTTCACGCCTATATGTACAATTGCCTGAAGGCTCAGAGCAAATTAATCTGAAAGCCAATGATTTAGCTATTTTCACTTTAGGCTCTATTACAGCAGACTCACGTTATGGCGGTAATCATGACGTGCCTGCCCTTATTCGTCATCGAGAAGATCATGGCTGGACGCTTTGGGAAACGCTGGCACAAAAAGCCCCAGACTTTGGCCGTCCAATGACTTTTTATGGCAATGTCGATGAACATAAGTGGGAGTCTTTCACTCTGACCATGAAAGATGACGTGCTACTTAAACGTATTATTGACTATACAGGCAATGAACCAGGCACAGGCGCACTCATGACTTGGTATGAGTCGGGTTGGCATTTATCCATCGTGGTTCCTGCACAGCCACACTTTGCCGACTTACCTGAAGGTTTATATACCTTATGGGGCTACGGTTTCCAAATTGACCATATAGGCGATTACATCAAAAAACCAATGTCCGAAGCCACGGGGCAAGAAATCCTAACAGAACTGATTAAACAGCTCGGTTTTGACGACATTTTAGATCATGTTTTGGCAACGACTGATGTTACTACCGCCATGATGCCATACGCCTCTGCCCTATTCGCCTGCCGTAAACCGGGGGATCGTCCACAGGTAATTCCACAAGGCTCACAAAACTTTGCTTTCCTTGGACAGTTTGTGGAAATTGAAGATGACGTGGTCTTTACTGTGGAATATTCAGTTCGTGGGGCGATGCTTGCCATTTATGAATTTTTTGGGGTGGAACGTGAAATCCCTGAAATTTACAACGGTCTACTTGATCCCAAAGTGGGTTTAAAAGCTTTAGAAACAGTGTTCCACTAAGTTTTTAATATATAGCGATAAGAGCACCTTTATGTCGCCACTATTACATAGTTTAATTTAAGCAACGTTTGGATACACGAGTGTGGCAGGGATGCCACACGTTATCCATCATAATAGGGATGTTATGTATGGGTAACAAAGGCTTTTGCTTTCTTTTGGCTTATCAAAAGTAAGGGTATTGCCTACACAAACACCTTTTATACTTTATTGAAAGTTGAGGCCGTGTACGCACTGGTTTACCGTTAACATCAATATAAGGAATATAAAATGAAAGCAGCTCGTTTTTATGACCGAGGGGATATTCGAATTGAAGATATCCCTGAACCGAAAGTACTTCCAGGCACAGTTGGAATTCAAGTTGCGTGGTGTGGTATTTGCGGTACAGATTTACATGAATTCATGGAAGGTCCTATTTTTATTCCACCTTGTGGTCACCCACACCCAATTTCGGGAGAATCTGCACCTGTAACAATGGGACATGAATTTTCAGGCGTGGTTTATGCAGTTGGAGAGGGTGTAGATGATATCCAAATTGGGCAACATGTCGTAGTTGAACCCTACATCATTGCTGACGATGTGCCGACTGGCCCCAATGATAAGTATCATTTATCAAAAAATATGAACTTTATTGGTTTAGGCGGACGCGGTGGTGGTCTTTCTGAAAAAATTGCAGTTCAGCGGCGTTGGGTACATCCTATTTCAAATGATATTCCTTTAGACCAAGCAGCATTGATAGAACCTTTATCTGTCGGTCATCATGCCTATGTCAGAAGTGGCGCAAAAGCTGGCGATATCGCACTGGTTGGTGGAGCAGGCCCAATAGGCTTACTTTTATCTGCTATTTTAAAGGCTAAAGGTCTCACGGTCATCATTACTGAACTGAGTGCAAAACGTAAAGAAAAAGCGATAGAAGCGGGTGTTGCCGATTATGTACTAGACCCATCTAAGGTTGATGTAGTTGCTGAGGTAATGAAAATTACAGAAGACCGCGGTGTAGATGTCGCTTTTGAATGTAGTAGTGTCAATAAAGTCATGGATACACTCGTTGCAGCAATGAAACCAACTGGTGTAGTCGTTATCGTTTCTATTTGGAGCCATCCTGCCACAATTAATGTGCATAGTGTGGTGATGAAAGAGCTAGATATTCGTGGCACGATTGCTTATGTAAATGATCATCAGGAAACTATCCGTTTGGTTGAGCAAGGTAAGATTAATCTAGAACCTTTTATTACCCAACGGATTGCATTAGATGATCTTGTTTCTAAAGGCTTTGAAACATTGATTCATAATAATGAGTCTGCTGTAAAAATTATTGTTCATCCGTAGTAACGCCTAATTTGAACGACTAATTTGAATAAACTAGAAATAAACTCTATGTAGCTATTTCTAATATCTTTATAGATAGGGAATGAGTCTGTACGTACAGATTCATTCTCAAATTTACGGCACTGTTGCAAATAGAGATTTGAGTCGATGATGTTCCCTTTAAAAAGTGCTTAGAGACCGAAAACCCTGTTGATTAGACACACTTCACCCTGAGGCTGACCATAATAAAATGACGATGCTTGTCCTTTACGTAGTGC
>NZ_KB850143.1:0-55100 GCF_000369685.1 Acinetobacter sp. CIP 102136 | reverse complement strand
TGGTGGGTCTGACAAGACTTGAACTTGTGACCCCACGCTTATCAAGCGTGTGCTCTAACCAACTGAGCTACAGACCCTCAGATACATCGTATGAAGAACAACTTGTTGTGGATTCTTACCAATCGTCAATCTTTCGTTAAGGAGGTGATCCAGCCGCAGGTTCCCCTACGGCTACCTTGTTACGACTTCACCCCAGTCATCTGCCACACCGTGGTAAGCGTCCCCCCTAAGGTTAGACTACCTACTTCTGGTGCAACAAACTCCCATGGTGTGACGGGCGGTGTGTACAAGGCCCGGGAACGTATTCACCGCGGCATTCTGATCCGCGATTACTAGCGATTCCGACTTCACGCAGTCGAGTTGCAGACTGCGATCCGGACTACGATCGGCTTTTTGAGATTAGCATCCTCTCGCGAGGTAGCAACCCTTTGTACCGACCATTGTAGCACGTGTGTAGCCCTGGTCGTAAGGGCCATGATGACTTGACGTCGTCCCCGCCTTCCTCCAGTTTGTCACTGGCAGTATCCTTAAAGTTCCCGGCTTAACCCGCTGGCAAATAAGGAAAAGGGTTGCGCTCGTTGCGGGACTTAACCCAACATCTCACGACACGAGCTGACGACAGCCATGCAGCACCTGTATGTAAGTTCCCGAAGGCACCAATCCATCTCTGGAAAGTTCTTACTATGTCAAGACCAGGTAAGGTTCTTCGCGTTGCATCGAATTAAACCACATGCTCCACCGCTTGTGCGGGCCCCCGTCAATTCATTTGAGTTTTAGTCTTGCGACCGTACTCCCCAGGCGGTCTACTTATCGCGTTAGCTGCGCCACTAAAGCCTCAAAGGCCCCAACGGCTAGTAGACATCGTTTACGGCATGGACTACCAGGGTATCTAATCCTGTTTGCTCCCCATGCTTTCGCACCTCAGTGTCAGTATTAGGCCAGATGGCTGCCTTCGCCATCGGTATTCCTCCAGATCTCTACGCATTTCACCGCTACACCTGGAATTCTACCATCCTCTCCCATACTCTAGCCAACCAGTATCGAATGCAATTCCCAAGTTAAGCTCGGGGATTTCACATTTGACTTAATTGGCCACCTACGCGCGCTTTACGCCCAGTAAATCCGATTAACGCTTGCACCCTCTGTATTACCGCGGCTGCTGGCACAGAGTTAGCCGGTGCTTATTCTGCGAGTAACGTCCACTATCCAAGAGTATTAATCTCGGTAGCCTCCTCCTCGCTTAAAGTGCTTTACAACCAAAAGGCCTTCTTCACACACGCGGCATGGCTGGATCAGGGTTCCCCCCATTGTCCAATATTCCCCACTGCTGCCTCCCGTAGGAGTCTGGGCCGTGTCTCAGTCCCAGTGTGGCGGATCATCCTCTCAGACCCGCTACAGATCGTCGCCTTGGTAGGCCTTTACCCCACCAACTAGCTAATCCGACTTAGGCTCATCTATTAGCGCAAGGCCCGAAGGTCCCCTGCTTTCTCCCGTAGGACGTATGCGGTATTAGCATCCCTTTCGAGATGTTGTCCCCCACTAATAGGCAGATTCCTAAGCATTACTCACCCGTCCGCCGCTAGGTAAAGTAGCAAGCTACTCTTCCCCGCTCGACTTGCATGTGTTAAGCCTGCCGCCAGCGTTCAATCTGAGCCATGATCAAACTCTTCAGTTTAAAATCAATAGTGCTTTATTCAAAACACCAAATCTGGCTCATCAATTTTCTGACAAATATTTCTCAAATAAACTTCGAGTAATTTCTACCATCAATCAATGAAAATAATTTCGATCAATCAACCAGTAAAAATCCACACAAGTTGTTCTTCATAATCTCTTAATGATCTTTCTAACACCTCGTCAGTGCCAGAAGCTGGACTTCGATAAACTCAACAACTCCGCCATTCTGCTTCGTTCGTTTCCGTCTATCTCGTCGGTATGGGTGCATTCTAGAGGATTTCAGAATCATTGCAACCCCCAATTCACTATATTTTTCACGTATGTCTTTTTTTTCTACAAAAATTACTGAAAAATCGCTTTTTTATCTAATTTTTAAGCGTTTTTATGCAATAAACCCACTAAACACGTCATTTTATTTTTATAACTGAAAATTCATTTAGACCTAAAAACTATCACAATAATATTTAAAACAGTATTTTTAGCCTTTTGACATTCAAATCTTATCTTTTATTTAAATTAGCTCATCAAAAGAAAACCAAAATTATTCTATCTCGTCCAATAAACTGATCTAAATCCTAGACTCCTCAATTGATGAGTTATTTTTTACGTACAAGGCTTTTATAAAAGCCTATTTTTAGGCTGCTATATAGAAGAAGTATTCATTTTTAGTTTTTCGAATCCCAAGACCATGCGTAGATCACTTATATATAGAAGATAAAGTCTGTTATTTTGCATTAAGCGACTTTTTCCTGCTGTTGCTGTCCACGCCAATGTTGCATGACCTCTACAGTCATGTCTTTCTTACCCTGATAATCCTCGGCAATAAAGAATAATTTCGCGCGTCGCGGTAACTGCTCTTCAATCAGGGAAAATAGAAAGTAATGCGCGGCCAGATCAAGCTGCATAAATAAAGTATAGACAGATCCATAGAGTTGCTGTTTTTGTTCGACCGGCTGGTATTCAAATAAGAACCGTAATATGCAATCGATTTGTTCATCAAAAATATTTTCTGTTGGAAAGCGATACATTCAATCACCTCTGCCTTAATTTTTTATGTTTTGCACTTTTCTTTTCGAGTCATTTTGGAGTCAATTGAAATGAACTCATTCTTAGGGTCATTCACCTAAGTTCAATTTACTGGTTAATTTTAAGTTTGATGGCTCAACGAGAAAAGCAGGCATGCAGATTTATATCTTGATTACGCAATAATAAAGAAAAAAGGAAGAGATCTCTCCCAAAATCTCCTCCTTAGAATTGAATCTTTACCCGATCCATTATGTCATTATTATAGTTATTCGCTTTAAAGCTTTTAAAAAGAGCCTCTTGGAAAAGAGACTTTCTCAGTTGTGGAGTACTATTATTTTTACTACCCTCTAGATGCTCTAAACGAATTCTCTAGATGAATAAATCCTATACATAATAAAGATGAAAAGCAAGTGATTTGGGAAAAATTAACTATTGTTTTCATAGGGTTTTTTTTGACTTTACTTATTTGATTTTTAAATATAGAACATCAATAAAAAAAGCAGACCGAAGCCTGCTTTTATTTCAATAACTTATCCGCTCTTTAGTCAACAAAAGTGACTTTAGCAATTGCTTTTTTGCTGGCCTGAACAATCAAAGTCACGTTCTCTTTCACAGAATACGTCGTATCTACAGTCTGCCAATCCACTTTTACTGCGCCACGGCCTAATGCATCCTTGGCTTGGGCTGCATTTTTGGTTAAGCCTGCCTCACGTAAAATCGAGGTAATAAAGATTTCACCACCAAACTCGCCACGTGAAATGGTCACTTCTGGCGTACCTTCGGGTAATTCACCTTCAGTAATGATATTACCCGCGCCTTTGTGGGCATTGGCAGCCGCTTCTGCACCATGGAAACGCTCGACCAGCTCCAGCGCAAGAATCTTTTTGACTTCTTGTGGATTACGGCCTTCAGCCACTTCTTTTAATAACTGTTGAATTTCTTCAATGGTTTTGAAGCTCAGCAGATCAAAATAACGCTCAATCAATGCATCCGGCATTGAGAGCACTTTTTGGTACATCGCGCCCGGTGCATCAAATACACCAATATAGTTACCTAAAGACTTAGACATCTTGTTGACGCCATCTAAACCTTCAAGAATTGGCACTGTGATACATACTTGTGCTTCTTGATTATAACGACCTTGTAAGGTACGACCCATCAACAGGTTAAAGGTCTGATCTGTACCACCCAGTTCTACGTCTGCTTCCAGCGCAACAGAGTCATAGCCTTGTACCAATGGGTACAAAAATTCATGAATCGCGATCGGCTGCTGGTTGTTATAACGTTTGGTGAAATCATCACGCTCCAACATACGCGCAACCGTTTGCTGTGATGCCAATTGAATTAAATCAGCCGCAGTTTTTTGCGCAAACCATTCCGAGTTAAACACCACTTTGGTTTTGTCGGGATCAAGAATTTTAAATACTTGTTCTTGATATGTTTTAGCGTTCTCTAAAACCTGTTCACGTGACAATGGTGGACGTGTTGCGCTCTTACCAGTTGGGTCACCGATCATCGCAGTATAGTCACCGATCAGAAACAACACTTCATGACCCAAATCTTGGAATACTTTTAACTTATTAATGAGAACCGTGTGGCCCAAGTGCAAATCAGGCGCAGTCGGATCAAAACCCGCTTTAATTTTTAATGGGCGATTCTGTTTTAATTTCTTGAGAAGGTCTTCTTCAGAAATAATTTCGTGGGTGCCTCGTTGAATGAGGGCAAGTTGTTCTTCAGCCGGCAGGAAATTTGACATCACAAAATCCAATACATCAGTTACTCAATTTGTGCGATATACTAACACTTTTTCAGCATATTGCAGGCTTAAGAATAACCATGACAGCGATCTATATTGGGGTAATGACCGGCACGAGCATGGATGGTGTCGATATTGTTGCTGCTTCTTTTGATCCACTCCAGCTTCATGCCACACTCACTTTGGCATTTGATCCCGACCTTCGGGATGAGCTGATGGCACTGACCTTGCCAGATGACAATGAAATTGACCGTATGGGCAAGGCTGATGTTGCACTGGCACAAATGATTGGTCATGGTATTAATGCGCTGATTGAAAAAAATAACCTGGATAAATCCAGAATCAAGGCGATTGGCTCGCATGGCCAGACCATCCGGCATCGTCCTGAACATGGTTTTACCCTACAAATTGGTGACCCGAACATCATTACTGAAATTACTCAGATTCCGGTGATTTCAGATTTCCGTCGTCGTGATCTGGCGGCAGGTGGTCAGGGAGCACCTTTAGTTCCAGCATTTCATCAGGATATTTTCCAGCATGACAGCATTCACCGGGTAATTTTAAATCTGGGTGGCATTGCCAATGTCAGCCTGCTGCCTGCCGGGAAGCCTGAAGAGGTTTATGGTTTTGATACCGGACCGGCCAATATCTTGATGGATGCTTGGTGTTCCCGTTATACCGGTCAGCCTTTTGATGAAAATGGCAACTGGGCAGCCTATGGCACCCCGATTCGCAGTTTGCTTGATCGCTTGCAGTCACACGCATTCTTCTCCAAAGAACCTCCGAAAAGTACCGGTCGTGAAGATTTCAACCTGGAATGGCTGGATGAACAGATTGCTGACTGGCGCAATGACCTGCAATACGATGAACTGGAAGATACTCCAGAAAATGTACAGGCGACTTTATTAAAGCTCACTACCCGTGCCATTAAAAAAGCAATTTACCGCTCTGGCATGGATACCGGACAGGTTTTTGTTTGCGGTGGCGGTGCCTATAACTCACATTTACTGGAGCAGTTGCGCTGGCGCCTGCGCAAACATGAATGGAGCGTACAGACTACCGCCGATCTGGGCCTCAGTCCCACCTGGGTGGAAGCTACTGCCTTTGCCTGGCTGGCCATGCGTTTTATGAATCAACTGAATGGTAACCTGCCTGCAGTCACTGGTGCCGCTGGCTATCGCGTCCTTGGCACCATTACTGCTGTTTAAATTCAGCGAATTACTATTATCTTGCATGACTCTATAGCTACATAACTACTCAAAAACAGTCATCAAAAAAGGTCTGCATGAATGCAGACCTTTTTTCGTTTTCAATATTCTTTATTGCATCATGCGTTTGGCATTTTCATTTCTAAAGGCCCGCAAAATCTGCTGACCAGCACGACCTGTTGGACTCAAGCCCAAACGCTGCTGTTCCTGACGAATCGCTTGACGGGTTTTATCTCCAATCAGACCATCCACCGCACCAATATCATAGCCACGGTTTAACAGAAATTGCTGGATCTCACGACGTTCTGCACGCGAAGTTCCCGGATCATCAGTAGGCCATGTGGTCATAAATGAGCCTTTACCTTGCAGGCGATCGGATAAATGCGCAATCGCCAAGGCATAACTTTCTGCCGCGTTATAGCTATAAATGGCATCAAAGTTTTTAAAGACCAAAAATACTGGACCACTCGGGCCTGCAGGTGTAAGCAATCCGGCCTGAGAAGATTGCGATAAATTTCCTTGAACCAATGCCGAACCATCGGCACGAACCACCCCTTGATTGATCCAGCTACTCAAGGATTTTTTATTTCTTCGGCCTTCACCGGAAACCGACATGCCTTGCGGAATCTTGACTTCAAAGCCCCAAGGTTGCCCGCTCTGCCAGCCACGCTTGCTTAAAAAGTTGGCGGTCGATGCCAGTGCATCAGGAATGCTCGAAACCAGATCACGTCGGCCATCACCATCAAAATCAACTGCAAGTTCATCATAAGTCGATGGCATAAACTGGGTATGACCAAATGCGCCTGCCCAGGAACCCTTTAATTGTTCTTCACGCACATCGCCACGCTGTAACAGTTTCATTGTGGTAAAAAACTCACCACGAAAATAACTCTGGCGACGACCTTCACAGCTCAAAGTTCCTAAAGCCTGTAATAAAGGATATTTCCCCGAAATATCACCAAAATTACTTTCGACACCCCATACCGCAACTACCGTTTCTGCAGGTACACCATAGGTAGCAGCAACACGATTGAGCACCTCACGATGTTGCTGTAGTTTTTGCCGGCCGAGCTGAACCCGTTCTTCGTCCACCAAACCAGATAGATAATCCCAAATCGGGGTAGAAAATTCAGGCTGGTAATTCAGGCGTTCAATCACTGAATAATCCGGGTTTAAGTTCTGGGTATAACGATCATAGGTACTGCCGCTTACACCTCTAGCAACAGCTTGACTGCGCAAATTAGCGAGACAGTTTTGAAAATTATTTTGGGAGGCATAATTCGGGATATTTGAACTAGAGGTCAAATCAGTCGGCGTGACACGTTGACCATTAATAATAAGTTCAGCCTGTGCCTGTGAAGCAGCCAAGACCACAGAACCAATAAAAAGTGCAAGCCGTTGCATAAGACCCTTGAATATTTAGATTTTGAATTATGCTTCTACCTTAGCAGCTCATGATGAAAATTAAAGCGCCAATGCGTAAATTTAAATTCATAATTCCTACACTTTTAAATTCATTTTGTAATCTTTAAATTTAAACACGAGTTATCCACAAGCTTGTTTTAAATTCAAATCAGCAGGATTTTTGAATTTAAAAAATTACTGGGGATAACTTGTTTCAGGAAAAGCGAGTCACGATCATCAACATGCTCTAATTACACTCGTTTTTGTTTTAAATTCATTTGAATAATGGGCTAATATTTTTAAATTCAAAAACTTTGAATTCATTTATCCAGTTTTAAATTTGAATTCATATTTTTTGAATTTAAAAGCGCAAGTTTAAATTCAAAGTGCGATTTAAATTTGAATTTATTTTTATGAATTTAAATTCAAAACTGCTTTCCAGTTTTAAATTCAAACTTTGATTTCAAGCTTATCTACAAGTGAATATGGCAAAATTCAGCTGTAAAAAAGGTTTTATTGGATTGTTATATTTATACTCAATTGATCAGTTTATAAGCAATTGATTTAAAAACTGATCCGACCAATGGCAGGTATTTTTGAAGAGGCGCAATCATGCCTGAAAGCAGACAAATAAAAAAGCGATCACCGAAGTAATCGCTTTTTTTATCAGCAAGTTAAAGCCTAGATGGTCATATCTTCGCTCAATGCCAATGGATTCGGTAAAATTTTCGCCAGTTGGCGGCAAAGTACAGACAATTGCGCGCTGTCATTTGGCATCAGGGTAATGTGACCAATCTTGCGGCCTTCGCGCTCTGACTTATTGTAAAGATGCAAATGTGCACCTTCCAGAGCAAGTACATCTGCAGATTTCGGATGCTGACCAATGATGTTCACCAAGACAGTTGGGCGGATCACTTCAGTTGAACCTAAAGGTAAACCTGCCACGGCACGCACATGGTTTTCAAACTGCGAACATACTGCACCTTCAATCGACCAGTGACCCGAGTTATGCACACGTGGTGCCATCTCGTTGGCATATAGGCCATTGTCTGTCACAAACAGCTCAAGGGTCAGCACACCGACATAGTTCAGATGATTCAGCAGGCGAGTGATGTATTCTTGTGCTACCGGCTGCAAGTCAGTACTGTCCGGTGCTGGCACAATCGAGTGCGACAGAATGCCGTCATGATGATGATTTTCCGCCAATGGCCAGGTTTTTACATCACCATCTTGGCCGCGTACTGCAATGATTGAAACTTCACGCGAGAAAGTCACGAAACTTTCAGCAATCAGTTCACCCGCAGGGCCCAATTCTGCCCAGGCCTGATCCATCTGATCGGCCGAACGTAAAACAAATTGACCTTTGCCATCATAACCGCCACGCGAAGTTTTCAGTACGATCGGCAAGCCCAGTTCAGCTACAGCAGCCTGTAAGCTTTCCAGTGAAGTGACCGCTTTGTACGGTGCAACCGGAATAGCCAGTTCATCAAACAAGGCTTTTTCAGACAGACGATGCTGGGCAATCGCCAAAGCCTGACGCGGCGGATGCAGTTGCTTGCTTTGCGTCAGTACATCAACATCTGCAAGTGGCGTATTTTCAAACTCAAGGCTAAATACATCTGCACTGTTAATAAAGTCTTGCAGACCATTTTCAGCTTGGCTCGAAATCACCGGACCCAAAGCAGCAGAAGGGCAGTCTGTGCTGGCTTCAAAAAATGTACATTGAATATTTAATGGAAGTGCCGCTTGCGCCATCATACGACCCAGCTGACCGCCACCAAAAATACCGATGGTTTTATCCATAATCTGTGTCTCGACTTAAGCCTGGCCTGGAATATTGTTGCTTGCCACTTTATCTGTTTGCGCTGCACGGAAATCTGCAACATTTTTTGCGATTTCTGGACGGGTCAAACCCAGAATTTGCGCGGCCATAATGGCAGCATTGGTGGCACCGGCAGGACCAATCGCCAAGGTACCGACTGCAATACCTGCTGGCATTTGCACAATAGACAGCAATGAATCAACACCGTTTAAAATCGAAGATTTCACCGGTACACCCAAAACTGGAAGATCAGTTTTCGCCGCACACATCCCCGGTAAATGCGCTGCGCCACCTGCACCGGCAATAATTACCTGAATACCACGATCACGCGCTTGCTCGGCATATTCAAACAGGCGGTCTGGGGTACGGTGTGCAGAAACAACTTCGGCTTCAAATGGGACACCAAGCTGCTTGAGCATATTGGCAGTGTGTTCGAGAGTTGCCCAATCTGATTGAGAACCCATGATAATACCTACGAGAGGAGTATCTTGTGCAGCAGCCGCATTCATTGCAAATTTTCCAGAGATTAAAGTGAGAAAAGATAAATCTCGACGAGAGAGCCAAGCTTGAATAGGAGTGCGTATTATAGACTGAAAATTCAGCTTCATAAAATTTAACGGTCAAAGCAAGGCTCGATTTTTCTTGTTTTTTTATCGAATTTTCAAAAACTGGAATAAAAATAAGGGAGTAGCCGCAGTTACAACTATTTAGGAACTGCGGAATACAAAATAGACACATCCACACAGACATAAAGCAGCCCAGAGATAATCCAGTTTAAAAGGCTGCTTAAACATGAAAATCATAAAAGGAACAAAGACCAGTAAAGTCACGACTTCCTGGGTAATTTTCATTTGACCGACTGCCATTCCTTGCTGCGCCAGTAATTTGGTCGCCGGAATCATCAGGCTATATTCAAACAGGGCAATGGCCCAGCTGAATAAAATCGCTTGCCAGAGCGGTGCATCATGTGGCAAAAACTTTAAATGCCCATACCAGGCCAGGGTCATAAAACAGTTGGCAATTACCAGAAGAAATAAAGCCGGCAGCATCTGCATGCACTCTGCAAAAAGGTCGAACTTATTTTACGGTTTATTAGGCGAAAAGACATTGCGTCACTTTGAAATTTTCTTTGAATTTATCCGTGAAACAGGATTTAAAAAATCCCGCAACAAGGCCAGAATTTTCACTATCTTTTCAGCTAAAGCCTTGCTATCGTTGCTTGCAAATTGAATAAATCATGACAACAGCACCAATATAAAGTGATGGGTCAGACAGGAACGGAGTGAAGTAGATGCATCTGCATATTTTGGGTATTTGTGGCACCTTTATGGGCTCGTTAGCGCTACTTGCACGCGATCTGGGCCACCAGGTAACAGGTTCAGACCTGAATGTGTATCCACCCATGTCGACCCAACTTGAAAATGCGGGCATCACTTTAATGCAGGGTTATGACCGCAGCCATTTGCAGCCGCATCCGGATCTGGTCATTGTCGGTAATGCCATGAAGCGTGGTATTGATGCAGTCGAATATATGCTGAATGCAGGTCTGCCTTATATTTCAGGTCCGCAGTTTTTGGCTGACCATGTGTTACAAGGCAAGCATGTGCTGGGTGTCGCCGGAACTCATGGCAAGACCACAACAACAACCATGCTGGCTTGGGTACTGGATCAAGCCGGTCTGGAGCCGGGCTTCCTGATTGGTGGTGTGCCTTTAGGCTTTTCAGAAAGTGCGCGTCTCGGTGGCGGGAAATACTTCTGTGTCGAAGCCGATGAATACGATTCTGCTTTCTTCGACAAGCGGTCCAAGTTTGTACATTACCATCCAAAAACAGCAATTTTAAATAACCTGGAATTTGACCATGCCGATATCTTTGATGATCTAGCCGCAATTCAAAAGCAGTTCCATCATTTAGTCCGTACCATTCCAAGTGAAGGCCGGATTATCGCGCCGATTACTGAGAGCAATATTGATGAAGTGCTGGAGCAGGGCTGCTGGACGCCTGTAGTGCGCACCAGTCTGGATGCCAACGAAAAATCTGAACTGTATGCAGAACAATTGTCAGCAGATGGTTCACATTTCAAAGTCCTGCAACAGGGCGTAGTCAAAGGCGAAGTACAGTGGAATATGACCGGGCAGCATTCGGTGGCGAATGCACTTGCGACGATTGCAGCCGCTGAACATGTCGGTGTATCGATTGAAACCGCCTGTGAAGCGCTGTCCAATTTTGGTGGTGTGAAACGCCGTATGGAACTGTTAGGCACAGTCCGTGGTATCGAGGTGTATGATGATTTCGCGCACCATCCGACAGCGATTGATACGACCTTAGAAGGCGCGCGCAAACGTCTGGGTGAACGCAAACTCTGGGCAATTATTGAACCGCGCTCCAATACCATGCGCATGGGCAGCCATAAAGATGGCTTGGCTCATTCTGCACGTCTGGCCGATGAAGTGATCTGGTATCAACCGGAAGGACTGGATTGGGATCTGCAACCGGTCATTGAGGCTGCGCCAAACAAGGCCAAAGTTGCACGCACACTGGATGACATCATTCAGACTGTGGTGGCAGAAGCAGGCGAGGGCGATGCCGTAGTAATTATGTCGAATGGCGGTTTTGGCGGTTTGCATCAGAAGCTAATCACTGTTTTACAAGCATAAAATAGATTTAAGTGAAGTGAATAAGCCCGCCTAGCGGGCTTTTTTTAGCATATTAAAACGTTGATTGAGAAAAAGTGAACCGTTGTTCTGATCCTGCAATCCTATGATTTAAATATTGACCCAAATAGCAGATTTATCTCTGAACCCTCCCTGATGATCTTTTGTTGCAATCTGTACACAAGACTCATTGCAGCGCCATATCACTCAAGGCACAATCGAGAAGAACACAGGTATCTATAGGCCTGAAAGCCAGATCATAAATCAGCCCATCGCTGTCACTATATAAAAGCAATCGAGGCGTTCATTATTCTCGCTGAGTCAGGTCATTCTCATTCCTCATTCCATTAGGAGATGTGTCATGACAACGATGAAAGCGATGGTCTATTACGGCGCAAATAATATCCGCTTTGAAGACCGCCCAGTTCCCACCATTTTGCATCCCAGCGATGCCATCATTAAACTGGAAAAAGTTACCATCTGCGGTACCGACTTGGGTATCTGGAAAGGTAAAAACCCGGAAATTGAGCAGGAGGCTACGCGTAAAGAGGGCAGCTTTAAGGGACGTATTTTAGGTCACGAAGGTATTGGCATTGTGGAAGAAGTTGGTTCCGCCGTGCAAAACTTTAAAAAGGGCGACCGGGTGATTATTTCCTGTGTCAGCCGCTGCGGAACCTGTGAAAACTGCCAGAAACAGCTCTATGCCCATTGTCGCAATGAAGGCGGCTGGATCATGGGTTATATGATTGATGGCACCCATGCCGAATATGTACGCACGCCCTTTGCCGATACCTCACTCTATCATTTACCCGATGGCCTGAATCAAGATGTGGCCGTATTCCTCTCAGATATCCTGCCAACTTCACATGAAATTGGGGTGCAATATGGCGATGTCAAACCAGGCGACAATGTCGCGATTGTCGGGGCAGGGCCAATCGGCATGAGTTGTCTGCTCACCGCACAGTTTTATTCACCCGCCAATATTATTATGGTGGATATGGATGATAATCGGCTGGAATTTGCCAAGACTGTCGGCGCGACGCATATCATCAACTCTGCCAAAGAAGATGCCATTCAAAAGATTCTAGAGATTACCGATGGACGCGGGGTCGACTGTGCCATTGAAGCAGTGGGGGTGGAGCCTACCTGGAATATTTGCCAGCATGTCGTGAAGGAGGGCGGGCATATTGCCAACGTCGGCGTACATGGTAAACCGGTGAGTTTTGAACTGAACAAACTCTGGATTAAAAACCTGACCATCACCACCGGCCTGGTGAATGCCAATACCACAGGGATGTTGCTGAAAACCTGCTGTTCCGGCAAATTGCCCCTAGAAAAACTGGCGACCCATCATTTTAAATTTGCCGATTTTGAAAAAGCCTATGATGTGTTTAAACATGCCTCCGATGAAAAGGCCTTAAAAGTCATGATTGACATGAGCTAATCCACATCAGACAAAAAAGTCCGCTATGCGGACTTTTTTATTTTCAGCATTTACCCCTCAGATCAGAAATAGGGGACATAACCACGCTGCTTATAGCCTTTTGGCGATGCCAGACTGGCCTGATTTTCTTCCAGGCGATACAGTACTTTGAGGAATTCGGCAATTCCTGACTGCTGTAAGGCATGCGGATCAAATTGCTTCAAACCTAAACGTGAAAATAAAGAAGAAATTTCACTGTGTTTATGCACATATTTCATTGACCATTCCGAGAAATGGGACTGCTCTACTATTGCATCTGCAAAACGTAGGACATTGTGATGGCGGGGATCCTGACAAATGCTCTGAAATAAACTTTCCACTACTTCAGGCTGACCTTCAAGGCACTGGAAAAACTTGCCATGGGAATAATACAACACCCCATGAATCTGCTGCTGAAGATTGAACTTCCGGGCAGTGGCCAAAATATCGCTCAAATCTTGTAACAACTCTTGTTCAGATTCTATGCGTTCACTGGCATAGCAAAGCTGTAGGATCATGCCATCTCACTAAAAGGAAGAATTAAAAACACAATTTAATCAATAATTTTAAATTAAGTCGACTATTTTTTAATCAAATATCCGTTTTTGCTTACATGGTTTTCAGTTTGCATTTCTGGATTAAACTTTTAACAATAGTGCCTGAATGATTAAACGAATATTTTCATACACCTACCATGAACATGAGGATCACTTGATGTTAAAAGATCTGATTTTAACCCTCGCCTTGTTATGTGTGTGCTTTATCCTGATGATCACTTTAAATAATTGGCAATTCAGCGCTCAAACCAATCTGCTGATCAGTTCAATTTTTATTAGCTGGACGATCTTGAAATTTGTTGGGCATCGTATTTATTTTCATGCCAGTTACCTGCTGATCATGGCAATTTTAGTGATGCTGCAACAGTTTGAAGAAATTTTCTGGGCGATGACCGGCGTGATGGCAGGTTTCGGTTTATATACCCTGTTACAGGTTATATTGATTCCTGCCTTGAAAGAAAAACTGCATTTATCTTTCGGGAAATCCCCTTGGGTAGTTAAATAGCCGTTGCTGCGACATCGGCCAGACTTCGGTCACGTTTAAACATGACATCCACATAGGAACATTGCGGGATGATGGTTAAACTTTTCTCACGGGCAAAATCGACCAGTGCATCCAGCATTTTTCGGGCAATACCGTGGCCACGCAAGGAATCATCAACCCAGGTATGATCGGCAATTATAACGGCATCGCCCCGCCATTGATAAGTGATCTCCGCCAGGCGGCGTCCTTGATCTTCCATAAAAAATACACCACCGCGTTTTGAATCTTGATATTTGATTTCCATACGAATCTGAACCTTTGTTGTCATTTTTAAATTATAAAACATCATTAAAGTGAGGCTCTCGCTCGAACACGGATTTGGCAAAAGGGCATTTTGGAATAATCCTGATGCCGTGTTCACGGGCAAAATTCACAGCGGCCTCGACCAGATAATATCCGACGTGCTGGCCGCGTAGACTGTCATCGACCCAGGTGTGTTCAATCACTAATTGATCTTCATTTACTCTTGAATAACTCATTTCTGCCAGACGTTTTTCATTTGGCTCTACGAACCATAAACCTCCAGTGTCCTGTTGCTGATGCTCGATCAACATGCCGATCCTCTCCTTGTTTTTAAACCAGACTGACATATTTTTCCCTGCTCTATTGTTAGATTTCTTTTAAAGGATTGTGAATCTGTCCTTCTGGCCAATACCGCATTTTGCTCAACAGGTTTAAACTGCCAGCCGGTTCCTTTTATCAGATGTTTATGTCCAGCTCTTCTTCCACCTCTTCGGTGACGCGTCAATGGGTTTGTGTGATTGCTTTAGCCTCTGCTGCCTTTATTTTCAATACCACCGAATTTATCCCGGTGGCGCTATTAAGTGATATTGGTACCAGTTTTGCCATGTCACCGACCCAAGTCGGGTGGATGCTGACAATTTATGCTTGGGTCGTGGCGCTGCTGTCTTTGCCAATGATGTTACTGACCAAAAATATTGAACGGCGCTTTCTGCTGATGATTTTATTTGCGGTGTTTATTTTCAGTCATGTGCTGTCCTATTTTGCCTGGAGCTTTAGCATTCTGGTGCTGAGCCGGATTGGTATTGCCGTGGCGCATGCGCTGTTCTGGTCAATTACGGCGTCGCTTGCTGTGCGGGTTGCGCCAAAGGGCAAAGAGTTTCAGGCACTGGGCTTATTGGCTACCGGTACCGCCATGGCGATGGTTCTGGGAATTCCCTTTGGCCGGATGGTCGGGGAGGCCTATGGCTGGCGCAATAGTTTTGCCTTGATCGTAGTTGTGGCGAGCGTAGTCTGCGTACTGCTGGCCAAAACCTTACCTTTATTACCAAGTGTCAATTCAGGTTCACTCAGCAGTTTAAAGAGCTTGCTGAAACGTCCCAGCCTGATGCTGGTCTTTGCGCTTACCGTGCTTGTGATTAGTGCGCAATTTACCGCCTATAGTTATATTGAACCCTTTACGCTGAATATTGCGCAATTCAGCTCTGCGCAGACCACCAGCTTATTGCTGATTTATGGTGGTGCGGGCCTGATCGGCTCTTATGTATTTGGCCGTTTTGCACCGCATTTCCCCCGACTCACCATTCCGCTATTTACACTCGGGCTAGGGATCTCGCTACTGTTATTGCTGCCACTGTCTCAGGGTGTATTTCAGCTTAATAGCTTGGCGTTAATCTGGGGCATCAGCATTATTGGGTTTAGTCTGGCTCTACAAGCCAAGACCTTAAATCTGGCTTCTGATGCAACCGATGTCGCCATGGCAATTTTTTCAGGTCTGTACAATGTCGGGATTGGTGGCGGTGCCTTACTCGGCGGTCTGGTAACGGCACATATCGGATTACATAGTATTGGCTGGGTAGGAGCAATCCTGGCCAGCTTGGGTTTTCTGATCAGCTTATACCTGATTCAGCGTCCGGATTTCTTAGGTAAGAAAGCGCCTTGAAGCATGATTTTTGTAAATGAAATTGTAGTCTTAGCAAAAATCTGTCATGCTTGCTGCACATTGAGCTACCGCTCAAATAAAATTTAGTTTGAACAAGGGGAGTAGCCTCCTCCAAGCGTTTAAGAATGAAATTTCAATTTTTAAACGTGTCAGAATATCGTCATTACACTTTGCAAAAAGTCGGTATCTGAGCATCTTGAAGTCACACTTTATATAAAAAAGTGGAACAGTAAGATGTAGGCAAGACCTTGATCATGTTGTTATAGATGTTTTTCATCTGGCAACTGGTCAAGGTTTTTTTATGGCTAGTTGTCCGATGTGGAGAATTCACATGGAAACCATTGGTACACTCTGGCTGTATCTCGTCTTTTTCGCGATTGTCGCAGTCATGCTGATAATCGATTTTGTCGGCTTTAAGCATCAGCATGGTCAGGAAGTTAAAGTCCGTACTGCTGCCTACTGGAGTATTGCCTGGGTCAGTGTCGCGACTTTATTTGGTGGCGGCTTATGGCTGTATCTGGAGCAGACCGCAGGCACGGCAATTGCCAATGCTAAGGTCATGGAATACTTTGCCGGTTATCTGCTGGAAAAATCCCTGGCGATTGATAACGTCTTTGTCTGGCTGATGATCTTCGCGGCCTTCGCCATTCCACCCGCACTGCAACGCAAGCTGCTGTTATATGGCGTACTGGGTGCGATTGTGCTCAGAACTATCTTTATTTTTATTGGTGCGTGGTTCGTGCAGGAATTCTCCTGGATTCTATATATCTTCGGTGCGTTCCTGGTGTATACCGGCTTCAAATTCCTGCGTGGTCAGCATGAAGAAGACAGCAATATTGAAGATATGGCGATTCTAAAATGGCTGCGTAAACATATGCGTATTACCCCGCAACTTCAGGGCGACAAATTCTTTGTCCGTCAAAATGGTTTGCTCTGGGCAACGCCGTTGTTCCTGGTCCTGATCCTGGTTGAAGCCTCTGATGTCATCTTTGCCGTCGATTCTATTCCGGCTATTTTTGCCGTCACCACCGATCCCTTCATTGTCCTCACTGCAAACCTGATGGCGATTTTAGGCCTGCGCGCAATGTTCTTCCTGCTCTCGGGCGCAGCCTCAAAAATGCATTATCTGCCTTATGGCCTCGGGATCATTCTGGTCTTTATCGGCTTTAAGATGCTGATGCTAGATGTGTTCCATATGCCGATCTGGATTTCTTTGAGCTTTATTGTGATTGTCCTGACTGTGACCGCGATCTTGTCGATTCGTCATAGCAAGAAATATAACGAAACCACCCTGTAAAAAGTAATCATCAAAAAAGCCTGCATCAGCAGGCTTTTTTTTATTGTTCTATCAGGGATAATTTGGGCCATTTTTGCAAAAACTGTTTGCTCAGCATGCGTTGTTCGAACACGGCATAACTGACTAAATTCGGATTCCAACGCAGCTTTAACTCAAATAAATCTGCTAAACCGAAAGGGGCAATCAACTCCAACTCATCATCTTTCAGGCGCAGTGCCAAGGCCGTGACAGTTTCTGGCCATAATGACAGCGCATGACTAATTGAAGTTAAAGGCTCAATACTTTCATTTTGATCGGTACGATACCACTCATGTACAAAGGCTTGATTGGTCACATCCCAACAGATATCTGGAAAATAGTCTTTTAACTGATCTGTAAGTTGCTGTTCTATAGCGCGAGCCTGCTTATTTTCGTCATAGAAAATTACATCGACCTCAGTATGATTCATTTCATATTCCCAGTCATGTAAATGCGCCCAGATCACATGACGTAACACACCCGCTGCGACATAAGCTTCAGAGTGCAATTGTGCTAACTGATGCAAGATGCGCATTAAGGTCGGCTGCGCACGCACGATCTGTTGAAATTGATCATGATCATTGGATGGGGTCATAAAAGAATCTGGATCACTATTTAAATATGAATGTTCATACAAACATGGCAATTTTTTCAGCTACAATCAATCGAAAAAATCAAAAAGCGTAGGTTTAAAATGTCTTCTGTAATTGCAACGACAGCGATCCGTGGTCGCTTCCTCGACATTCAGAATACAGTTGCCCAAGCACGTGATATACACGACCAAGTGCGATATGTAGAAGATGGTTTAGTCATCATTCAAGAGGGTAAAATCCAGTGGTTTGGTCCTTGGCAAGAAGGGCAGTCACGACTTCCTACCGACGCTGAATTACAGCACTATCCAGATCAACTGATTGTTCCCGGGTTTATCGACACCCATATTCATTTCCCGCAAACGGAAATGATCGGGGCGTATGGTGAACAACTGCTGGAATGGCTCAACACCTATACTTTTCCCACTGAAATCCAGTTCCGAGATGCATCCTATAGCGAAAAAATTGCCGAATTTTTTGTGCAGGAATTGCTTAAAAATGGCACCACGACTGCACTGGTCTTTTGTACCGTTCACCCTGAATCCGTAGATGCTTTATTTAATGCGGCAACCACCCGCAATATGCGTCTGATCGCGGGTAAAGTCCTGATGGATCGTCATGCACCGGAAGCGCTAACAGATACAGCAGAAACGGCTTATACCGACTCTAAAGCGCTGATTGAAAAGTGGCATGGACAGGGGCGGAACCTGTATGCGATTACCCCACGCTTTGCACCAACTTCAACACCTGAACAATTACAAAAAGCCGGGCAGCTCAAAGCCGAATATCCGGATGTGTATGTGCATACCCATTTAAGTGAGAATAAGAATGAAATTGCCTGGGTAAAAGAACTCTTTCCTGAACGTGAAGGTTATCTGGATGTTTATCATCATTATGGTTTAACCGGCAGCAAATCCGTCTTCGCACATTGCGTGCATCTAGAAGATGAAGAGTGGGATTGTATGCATCAGACCGACTCCGCCATTGCCTTCTGTCCGACCTCAAACCTGTTCCTGGGCAGTGGCTTATTTCCCCTGAAAAAGACCTGGGACAAAGGGGTCAAAGTCGGCTTAGGCACAGACATTGGAGCAGGGACATCATTTAATCAGCTGCAAACCCTAAATGAAGCCTATAAGGTGCAGCAGTTGCAGGGCGAAAAACTCTCTGCCTTTGAGGCCTTGTATCATGCCACTTTAGGCGGTGCCAAAGCCTTGAGTCTGGATGATCGCCTGGGGAACTTTAATATTGGCAAGGAAGCCGACTTTGTGGTGCTGGATCTCAATACCACTGCCTTACAGCAGTTACGCCAGAGCAGAGCCAAAAATATTGAAGATGCATTTTTTGCACTGACCATGCTTGGCGATGACCGTAATATTGCAGCCACCTATGTCTATGGAGCAGCCGTTTATGTCAAAGCAGCAGCCAGTGAATAAAACAAAAAAATCCCGCCGTCGCCAATACTTGATCCTGTCTGCCATGGCACTGGGCTGTGTTTTTTTATTGAAACGCGATTCAACAGCGGCTAAAAAATGATTACATTTACAGCCAGCAAAACAGGTGCATCTCTGCTAGGGATGTATTAAAATTGCGACGTATTCAGGTGTTGCAGGTCAACACCTTTTTTATTTTGCTATTTTTACTTTTTAGGTATCTACCCATGACCGTTCAAATGAGCGTAATGATTTCCGCTGAAGAAATTCAAGCTAAAGTCAAAGAGCTTGGTGCTCAAATCAATGCACACTATGCCAATAGTGACAAAGAACTTGTGCTCATCGGTTTATTACGTGGTTCAGTGATTTTTATGGCTGATTTATGTCGTGTGATTTCAAAACCGCATGAACTGGATTTCATGACTGTGTCCAGTTATGGCGGTGGCACGTTATCGTCACGTGATGTAAAAATCCTGAAAGATTTAGACGGTGAAATCCGTGGTAAAGATGTGTTGGTCGTTGAAGATATTATTGATTCAGGCAACACTTTAAGCAAGGTACTCGAAATCCTGCAAACCCGTGAACCTAACTCGATTCAACTGTGTACTTTGGTAAGTAAACCATCGCGTCGTGAAATCGATCTGAAAGTCGAATTTATGGGCTTTGAAGTTGAAGATAAATTTATTGTGGGTTATGGCCTAGACTATGACCAGAAGTACCGTCACCTGCCATTTATTGGTGAAATCGGTCTTTAAAATCAGGTTGAAAAAAGTGGCATAAGCCACTTTTTTTATGCCTAAAATGGACAGGAAACCGGGAACAAAAAATAACATCTCGTTTCAGGATTCAACTTTTTATAATCCTGACTTTATTTCAAGATGATTAAACAGATGTGAAAACAAAGACATGACAAGAAGGAGTATGCATATGTGGACAATTATTGTGGCGATCGTCATTGGTTTTGTAGCAGGTCTGATTGCACGTGCCATTCATCCTGGTAATGATAAGGCAGGTTTTATTATGACTACCTTACTGGGTATTGCCGGCTCCTTATTGGCGACTTTTGGTGGCCGTATGCTCGGTCTGTATTCGGCAGATTCCGCAGCAGGTCTGATTGCTTCCGTGATTGGTGCTGTGATTATTCTGTTTATTTATAATATGGTCACCAAACGCCGTACAGTCTAAACCATTCAGATGTTTCTGAGGTTGATTTGACGACCTGAATAAAAAAGCACCGGAAAGGTGCTTTTTTATATTGAGCGACTGATAGCTTTATTTAATTTTTTTATAAATTGAATTCTTTAAAGATCTGCTCAATCTGCTCTGCCGGATAGGCACCCATCACTTTAAAACCATTGGAAAAAATAATCGCAGGTGTCCCATTCACGCCCATAGACTGAGCCAGTTTTTTATTCCGTTCAATCGGATTGGCGCAACTTTTTTTCGATTTAGGTTGAATCCCTTGAGCAATCAGATTTTCCCATGCCTGAGCTGGATTAGACTCGCAATACACCTGTTTTGAAGGAGCCACCGACTGGGGTTTTAAAGGAAGAATAAAGGTATAAATGGTCAAGTCATTCAATTTTTTCAGCTCTAGCTCAAGCTTTTTACAATACGGGCAATTTGGGTCAGAAAAGATGGCAATCTGACGTTTACCCGTACCTCTTACACTTTTCACAGCATCCTGAAGCGGTAATTTTTTCCAGTCGATACTATTTTGTTTTAGCATTAAATCGCGGGTCAGATTATGTTGATCCTGAATCCGCAGCATCGGGCCGGCAATCAGATGTTTGGCATCTTCATTTAGATAAACCACTTGGCCCTGCATGGAACCGCTATAGATGCCTTTCATCTCCGTGGTTTGAATATTTTCAATTTTTAAATTGGGACTGTTTTTTGCCAAGTTAGCTTGTACCGTATCAATATTGGCAAATGCGAAGCTTGAAATGAATGTACTTAAACTAATAATCAGTGTTTTTTTTAACATGAATGTTCTACATGAGTTGGATAAGAATATGCTTCGATTTTAATCGCTCTGCTTTTAAATTTCTCAAACATTTATGTTACTGTTTACACTCAGTTAAATAAGTTCATCATGTTTCACGTGGAACATAATGTATAGCATTATATTTAACTTCAATATATCTAGAAAACACATCAATATTCATAATAAATAATTGTTTTATATATTTAAAATATTTTAAATGATAAATATCTTACTCATTCAACCTTGACCGATTTTCTGCATCCATTCTAAACTGCAGACACTTTTTATTTTCCTCGCTACGCCCTGACATGGATTGGCCAAGGATCAACACTATAACGGCATTTTCATGACAATAACGACCAGCTGGCGACCGTTCTTGATGGTCAGCCTGGCTTTAATGATGGGAACGATTGGTACTGCTTTGGCCAGTCCGCTTTATCCGATTTATCAACAGCTCTGGCATTTGCTTCCCAGCCAGATCACCTACATTTTTGTCGCCTATATGTTTGGCTGTCTCTCGACCTTGTTGTTTTTGGGCAGAACCAGTAACAGCATCGGATTTTTACGGACCCTGCAAATTGGTCTGGCCCTGATCACGCTGGGTCTGATCATTTCCGTTTTTGCCCAGAATGCACTGATCCTCTCGATTGGCCGTTTTATTATTGGGATTGCCTCGGGCTTGATGACCACTTCTGCCATGATGGGTTTAATGCATACCATCCCGGAAAGCCATAAGCACACTGCACCGCAACTGATTTCAATCATTACTGCAATGGGTTTTGGTTTGGGACCTTTGGTCGGTGGCGTGATTGCGCAGTTTTCCGCTGCGCCTTTGGTGATGCCATATTTGCCGATTATTCTGGGTGCCGTATTGTGTCTGATTGGCCTGTTCTGGATTAAAGCACCCAAGTTTGAGGTGCAGCCCTTTAGCATGGCGCCTAAACTGCAACGACCTGAAGCCCAGTTTCATCGGGTGTTTATGATTATTGCAGTGACGGCTTTTAGTGCCTTTGCCGCCTTTAGCCTGTTTGCTTCTCTGTCGCCGTCCTTTGTCCGAAATATTTTACCTTGGCATAGCCCTCTGGTCAGCGGACTGGCCATTACCAGTATCTTAGTGGTTTCAGTGATCGTGCAGTTTATGGCCAAAGCCGTCGCAGCCTCTAAATGTCTGAATATCGGTCTGATGATGATGTGCTTGAGCCTGATGATTTTGGCGCTATGTATGTATTCGAAAATCAGCCTGCTATTTTTTATCAGTGATATTTTCTTTGGAATCGGCCATGGTTTTGCCTTAATGGGTGCTTTTGCCCTGATTCATCAAATGACCAGCTTAAACAACCGTGCAGCCGTCATGTCGACCTATCTGTTTATTGCCTATCTGGGCACTATTGTCCCTATTATTGCTGTGGGTTATCTGGCCGATCACTGGGGGCTGGATTTCGCTGTAATCAGCTTTTGTATCGCGATTAGTTTACTGTGTTTTGCACTATGGTGGGCTTATCAAAAATCCCGTCTACCAGTCTAAAAAAGCCCTCAATTGAGTAATGCCAGTCAGTTAAGAAATTGACTGGCATTTTCTTGGGTATTTCTGCGGTTTTCCTTTCACAACTCGTGGGCAACTTCTAACCCTTCTCTCAGGCAAAACATACCTCCTCGATTTCTCCAGTAAACTTTCTAGATGTTTAGGTAAATTCCCTGCGGAGTCTAAAGAATCAAATCTTAATATATTCAGGATGCTGATAGAGGCAATATGAAAGCTGATTCTCAAAGGACTGACTTTTGCACGTTGAGCCATATGTTTCATTTGTCTTCTTAGAATATTATAGGCAATGAAGACCCCCCATAATTCTTGATAAATTAAATCAGGTTGCTTGCTCCTCAAATGCTTACCTTCCTGTAAATCACTTTTGATTTCTCGGTAACACATTTCTATTTCCCAGCGCTGGGCATAAAGCTTCGCCAAGCCTATCAGTGGATATGCCTTTGAATCCATTAATGAAGTGATATAACGTCTAATTTTCCCTGCCTGCTCAACTTCAATCAAACGCGCTTCCCAATATTCTCCTAATGATGGATTTAGCTTCCTGGCTCTAGCTGAAAGAGGCATTTTGATTTGAAAGTCATGCGGGGAATTACGTTTAATGATCTCATAGCGTAAATTATCTTTTGCTCTCATTAACCAATGACTGGCTTCTACTCGTGTTTGCCAGTCAATCAAGAAATCAGCAGAGAAATAGGCTCGATCAAACAAGGTAATACTATGCGATGGAGGACATAATCGATTTGCCAGTGTAAGTTCACCCTGATCCATGCTACCTATTTGGGCATCAATGATTTCATGGGTGCTGGTATTTACCAGGCAGGTTGCTCTCACTTGTGGATAAGGGGCTGCAGCGGTTTTACCCTTAGATGAGCCAAAGTGTTCAAAATTCTCGTCTGTATAAGGCATAGACCAAACCACCCCGTCAACAGCACATACACTAAGGCCATGAAAGTTTGAGTATTGCTGTTGGGATTCTTCAAACCAGGCTTGGCTGAGTAGAGAAAACAAGGTATTCAAGGGCTCTCGTCCTAAACGTTGTCGTGCTTGCACTGCTGCACTGGGGACACAATATTCTGTTGTACCAAACACAAGTTTTAGTTGCTCTACGACATACCCGATCGGTTGATCTCGAAATAGGGCAAGCCCAATTACCAGCCATACCACATGTTCGGCAGGTAATTTTCTTCTCCTGATAGAAGCCTTACCTGTTTGATGTAGGCTTTCTTTAATCCAGTTTAAATCAATGAGTTCACTGAAATGGCTGAGTGAAGGCAAAGAATGTTGAAGGGTGCAATCTAAATTTTCAGATAAAGTCATAAAAAAAATGAGCGTATTGGCATACACTCATTTTTACTACATTTTTCTAATGTCTGCTTAACTGACTGGCATTACTCAATTGAGGGCTTTTTTGATGTTTATTAGATAATTACTTTCCAATACAGAATGAACCGAAGATCTTGCCCAGCAGGTCATCTGCACTGAAATCACCAGTGATCTCACCCAAGGCATTTTGCGCCAGACGTAAGGACTCTGCCACCAGTTCACCGGCGTTATACACCACCAGTTGCTCACGCGCCTCAGCTAGATAGAGCTGGGTGCGCTTCATTGCGTCTAAATGACGGGTACGTGCGATAAAGGTATCTTCTTCGGGTTGGAAGCCTGCATGCGCTGTAATCGCTTCTATGAGCGCTTGAACACCGGTTTCCTGCTTGGCAGAGACTGCGATATGCCGGAAACCATTTAAATCGCCAATTATAGCTTCAGCCCCGGTCAGGTCACATTTATTGCCAATCAGCATCAAACGTTTCGGTCCAATATGTTCAGCAAAATATTCCTGAGCAAGTTGCAGCGGATCTTCGCCCTGGCTTAAGTCATAGACCAAGAGTAATAAATCAGCCTGTTCAATTTCTTTAATCGCGCGGCGGATTCCTTCTTTTTCTACGATATCGCCGGTTTCACGCAAGCCTGCGGTATCGGTGAGGGTGATCGGCAGACCATTTAAGGTAATTTTTTCATGCAGGACATCACGGGTGGTACCGGCAATATCGGTCACAATCGCGCGTTCAATTCCAGCCAGCGCATTCAGTAAGGAAGATTTACCGGCATTCGGTTTACCCGCAATTACCACCTGTAAACCTTCACGTAACAACTGACCTTGACGTGCAGATTGCTGTACTTGAGTGACTGCACTGGATACGCCATCCAGCAGATTTAAAATCTTGCCATCCGCCAGAAAGTCGATTTCTTCTTCCGGGAAATCAATTGCGGCTTCCACATGCAAACGCAGGTGAATCAGCTGCTCAAGGACTGCATTGACTTTGGTCGAAAACGCCCCTTGCAAAGAACGTACTGCAGAACGGGCAGCCGCTTGCGAAGTTGCATCAATCAGGTCGGCAATCGCCTCGGCCTGCACCAGATCCAGCTTGCCATTCTCAAAAGCACGCATGGAAAACTCACCCGCTTTGGCAGCAGTGGCGCCCAGCTCCAGCAAACGGCCAAGCAAGGCATTCTGAATCACCGGACCGCCATGACCTTGCAGCTCTACGACATCTTCGCCGGTAAAAGAGTTTGGATTCGGGAAGCAAATCGCCAGTCCTTCATCCATGACTTCGCCGGCCGCATCATAGAATTGGCGGAAACCGGCAAAACGCGCTTTTGGCAGCTCTTTTTGTGTCAGTTGCTGGGCAATCTCATAAGATTTTGGACCTGACAGGCGAATCACCCCAACGCCGCCACGTCCTGGTGGAGTTGCAATCGCAGCAATAGTTGTGGTTCGGTTGAGCATAGAATTCACCTGCAAAGACTCAAAAGTACAGCCAAAAAAAATCCGCCTAAGATTACCATCTTAAGCGGATTTATTCAGCCTATCCGTACAACTTAGTTGACTGGAGTGGCCTCATCACGTTTCGCGCGATCTTTGGCAACAGACTTGTTAATCAAAGTTTGTTGCAGAATCGTGATCAAGTTGTTGACGATCCAGTACAGAACCAAGCCTGCCGGGAAGAACAACAAGAATACGGTAAAAATGATCGGCATAAACTTGAAGACTTTCGCCTGCATTGGATCAGTTGGTTGTGGATTTAACGACTGTTGGATATACATGGTCAAGCCCATCAACAACGGCAGAATGAACCAAGGATCCATTGAAGACAAATCCTGAATCCACAGCATCCATGGCGCATGACGCAGTTCCACAGATTCCATCAACACCCAGTACAAGGCCAGGAAAAT
This sequence comes from Acinetobacter sp. CIP 102136, assembly GCF_000369685.1. GTDB lineage: Bacteria > Pseudomonadota > Gammaproteobacteria > Pseudomonadales > Moraxellaceae > Acinetobacter > Acinetobacter fasciculus. The sequence continues at coordinate 28,992 of NZ_KB850143.1, read as the reverse complement.
CGGCATTTGTAATAACAGCGGTAAACAGCCGGCAAGCGGATTGACCTGTTCACGTTTGTACAATGCCATCATTTCTTGAGAGAAGCGCATGCGGTCTTCACCGAACTCTTCTTTCATGCGTTGCATTTCTGGCGCAATCACACGCATTTTCGCCATCGAGCGATAGCTCTTCGACGACAATGGCCACAGGATCACTTTCACCAAGATGGTCAACAGAATAATTGCCCAGCCCCAGTTACCCACCAGACCATGGAAGAATTCAAGACCAACAAACAGTAATTTCGCAATTGGCCATAACCAACCATAATCAACCGTCTGGTTTAAACCCGCAGCCAAATCTTTCAGTTCTGACTGGATTTTTGGACCTGAATAGAAAGTCGCATCAATTTCAGCTACTGTACCTGCTGGCACATTGAACGTCGGGGAGGTAAAACCGATGATGTTCATGTTATCGGTTGATTTACGTGATTCAAGCTTGGCGCTATAAGCTTCGCCATTGCCTTGAGTCAACTTTAGCTGACCTGGAACCCATGCACTGACAAAGTAGTGCTGTACCATTGCCACCCAACCACCTGTCGCTTCAGTACTGACTTTTTCTTCAACAAAGTTGTCGAATTTAAGCTTGTTGTACTGCTCGTCCGGGGTACCCCATGCACCGCCCAGGAATGTTCCCAGCGTGAAGATCCCCTGATCAGATTTGCCTGGATCTTCCGAGTTATCGCGTTTGATCTGACCGAACATCTGACCTTGCCAGGTCTGGCCACTGCGGTTGACCACTTTGTGATTCACTACGACCGGATATTCACCTTCAGTGAAATTGAAGGTCTTAATGATCTCGATCCCGTCAGCGGTTTTAAACACTAGCGGTACAGACAATACTTTCAGGTTTTCACCATCTTTGGATTTGACTGTTTTCGCATCTGCCAGGGTATAAGCAGTTTTTTCCAGCTCATACATTGGACGGCCGTTACGGCTGCTGTCCGGTCCATTCAGACCGATCAGGCCAGACTGGGCGACATAAGTACGTTTCGCATCGCTTTCCAGCATGACGAAAGGTTCATCGCTATCTTTGTTCTTGTCATGATTGAGTAATTCAATACGAACAATATCACCACCCTTCGGATTGATCCAAAGATGATAAAGGTCAGTTTGTACTGAAATAAGCTGCTGACTTACAGGTGCTGTGGCATCCGTGGCTTGCTGTGCTGGCACATTTGCTTGTGGCAGATCAGAGGCAACTGTAGCCGTCTGACCATTTGGCAAATCTGCAGATACGTCATGTGAAACAACAGCAGTTTCCTGCTGCGGTTTTGTTTCAGCATTTCCATAATCTTTTTGCCACGCCAAAATGAGCAAATATGCGACAACAAACATGGCTCCGAGAATTGCAATCCTGGCCCATTGTTGCATATGTATTACCCCAAGTGGTGAGAGTGATTTTGGTTCAATAAACGATCACGAAAGGGTACAGCAACGTGAAGCGTTTGAGAATCTATTTGCTGAAATGAAATAAAACGAATCGCTTTTGAGGGAACAGGATCATATCCCGAGCCCCCCCACGGATGACAACGGCAAATACGTTTAGTAGCCAGCCACACTCCACGCCCAGCGCCATGCATCTGGACTGCTTCCAAGGAATATTGAGAACAAGTTGGAATATAACGACAGCGCGGTCCAAGAAGAGGACTAATCGCAATCTGATAGAAACGGATCAACCAATGCAGTAAACGTACCATTGGCCAACTCTACTTTTGTGGGGAGGGGGCTATTTTTGAATGCTTTTTGGCGAGACGGTTCAGTCTCTGCCAGGCAAATTGTAATTGCTGGTGCAATTCTGCATTAGGCACTGCTTCAACACCCATTTTCGGCATGATTACAATGTCTAAGTCATCTAATTGCTGTTGATGCAGGCGAAAACTTTCGCGAGCAAGTCGTTTTACTCGATTTCTTTCGTGTGCACGTCGCACTTTCTTCTTGGCAACAACTAAACCCAAACGGCTATTTGGCAGTTCGGAACGTTTTGCAAGAAATAAGAAATGGGGTTGATGCACTTTAAAAAGCGCACCATCAAAGACACCTTTATAATCGGCAGCACAGCGTAATCGCAACTCTGTGCCAAAACTATAAAGTTTTGTCATAACACCCAAAATCGTCTTAGCGTAACTGATTAAACAGTTAAGCTATGACGACCTTTTGCACGACGGCGAGCTAATACTTGACGACCAGCTTTAGTAGCCATACGAGCACGGAAACCATGAACACGCTTACGCTTTAATTCAGACGGTTGGAATGTACGTTTCATATTGAAACTCCAAAAAATGATCTTTCTATGAAGGTCCGCGATTTTAGTGCTCATTGCTTGAGCTGTCAATGCAAAAGCGGTTTTCTTTTCAAATAAGATCAAAAAAGATAAAGACCCTGGTTTTTCAAAGAACTGAATAAAAAATAGTTCAATTCAAGTTAATCACAAATTAAGTTATTGTTATATAAATATATATAAGTTATAAACAACTCTATCAACAAAGTTATCCACATGTTATCCAGAGTTTAAATTTAACTTACGGTTTTGAATTTAAATTTGAAGTTTTTTGAGTTATCCACAAAAACCAGTGATCTTATAAATAAATTCAAATTTATAAATTTAAATTTATTACTATTAGGGAGCACTTTTTCTATGGATAAGCCACTTTTTATTTAATTAAACATAAACTTATATTGTGGATAAAACTGTTTCTATTAATTTTATACTTTGTGGATAACTTTATGATATATTTTATCCACAGCTTGCGGATAAACTTATCCACACTGGGTTTTAAATTTAATTTTATGCATGGTGATTTCTTTTTGCACAGTTTTTGTGGAAATTGCCATGACAGATGTGGATAACTTGGTTAGAATGGCGACCCGCTTTTGGTCGCGGTCATCTTTTTTGAATGAACAATGGAATGAATAGGGGATTCACATGCTTTGGACGGACTGCTTAAATCGCCTGCGACAAGAGCTCTCTGGAAATGTCTTTACAATGTGGATTCGCCCATTGGTTGCAGAAGAGCTGGAAGACAGCTTGCGTTTGTATGCACCTAATCCTTACTGGACGCGTTACATTCAGGAACATCATCTGGAACTGATTACGATTCTGGCAGAACAGTTGTCTGAAGGACGGGTACGCAAGGTCGAGATTTTGGTCGATTCACGTCCAGGGGCGATTTTATCTGCCAGTGAACAACCGGCGACCACGACTGCGGCATTGACCTCGACACCGATGCCAGTGCCGAAGCCGAAGAAAGAAAAAGAAGACAGCGGCAAAAATAGCCGTAGACGTCAGTTGAATCCATTGTTTACCTTCTCGCTGTTTGTGGAAGGCCGATCGAACCAGATGGCAGCAGAAACCTGTCGCAAGGTACTGACCCAGCTGGGGGCTTCACAGCACAACCCGTTATTTTTATATGGTCCGACCGGTCTGGGTAAAACCCACTTGATGCAGGCGGTCGGCAATGCGCTGTTGCAGGCCAAGCCGAATGCACGCGTCATGTACATGACCGCAGAAAGTTTTGTACAGGACTTTGTCAGCTCGTTGCAGCAGGGTAAAGTCGAAGAGTTTAAGAAAAACTGCCGTTCTCTGGATTTATTACTGGTCGATGATATTCACTTGCTGGCCGGTAAAGAGGCCAGTCTGGTCGAATTTTTCTACACCTTTAACGCACTTTTGGATGAATCCAAGCAAATTATTTTGACTTCGGATCGTTATCCTAAAGAGCTGACAGAGCTGGATCCACGTCTGGTTTCACGTTTTTCTTGGGGCTTGTCGGTCGGGGTTGAACCGCCAGATATTGAAACCCGAATTGAAATTCTGCTGAAAAAAGCAGAAAGCAACCAGGTCGATTTACCACGTAACTGTGCGCTGTTTATTGCCCAGCAGGTGGTGGCTAACGTGCGTGAGCTGGAAGGTGCGCTGAACAAAGTGGTGGCGATTTCACGTTTTAAAGGTACGCCAATTGATCTGGATGTGGTGCGTGAATCTTTAAAAGATGTGCTGGCAATTCGTGCCCGTACCATCAGTACTGAAAACATTCAGCGTGTGGTCAGTGAATATTTCCGGATTCCATTGAAAGAACTGGTCGGTCCAAAACGCACTCGGATTTATGCCCGCCCACGTCAGCTGGCGATGGGTCTGGCACGTGAATTAACAGGCGACAGTTTTCCGGAAATTGGCATGGCTTTTGGGGGGCGTGATCACAGTACCGTGATGCATGCCTGCGAGAAAGTACAGAGCCTGCGGGAAGAAGATCCGATCTTTAACGAAGACTATAAAAACCTGCAACGTCTATTGCAAAGTTGACCTAAATCGCTCAAATTCTATTCTTGCTATGCGGCTGCTTTTGCCGCATAGTAAACCGTCAAAAAAATCACTTTTTCTATATTAATCTTCAGCTTTAGAGGAATGCACCGTGCGTTTAAAAATCGCGAAAGAAAGCTTACTGAATGTTCTCTCACATGTCGTAGGAGCGGTTGAACGTCGCCATACCTTGAATATCCTGTCTAACCTGAAAATTCAGGTGACTGCGCAAGCATTGACCGTTACCGGTTCCGACCTGGAAGTCGAACTGGTGGCGAGTACAGCACTGGCTGAAGGTGCATGTTTGCAGGAAGGTGAGACCACAGTTCCTGCACGTAAGCTGATTGATATCTGTAAGTCACTTCCTTCAGCGGCATTGGTGGATTTACATATTACTGAAGATCAGCGCTGTATCCTTAAATCGGGCAACAGCCGTTTTGTATTGGGGACATTGCCTGCTGATGATTATCCATTACTGAACACTGAAAACACCCAAGGCACGCAAGTGACGGTGACACAGCGTGAGCTAAAACGTCTATTTGAAAAAACTGCTTTTGCCATGGCGGTTCAGGATGTACGTTTTTACCTAACCGGTACTTTGCTGGAAATTGATACCAATCAGCTACGTGCAGTCACTACCGATGGCCACCGCCTAGCACTATGTGAAACAGCGGCACAATCTACTGCAACACAGCCGATTCAGGCGATTGTGCCACGTAAGGCCGTTGCAGAATTACAGCGCCTGCTCAGCGTTGAAGATGAGCAATTATCTCTATTGATCGGTCGTGAACTGCTCAATGTGACCATCAATATGCCAAGCCGTGACAAGGAACAGGCGGATATTACCGTGCGTTTCACCACCAAGCTGATTGATGGTAAGTTCCCGGATTATCGCCGTGTGATTCCACGTGGTGGCGACAAAGTGGTGATGATCGCACATGACGTGTTCAAGCAGTCTTTGCAACGTGTGGCGATTTTAAGTAATGAAAAGCTGCGTGGTGTGTTTCTAAACTTTAATGCCGATTCTTTGCAACTTCGCGCCAATAACCCGGAGCAGGATGAAGCGATTGAAGATCTGGCGATTCAATATGCTGATTCTCCGCTAGAAATGTCATTTAATGCGCAGTATCTGATTGAAGTACTCGGTGTGCTTGATGGCGATGATGTGTCAATGACCATGACTGAAGCGAATCAGTCTGTCTTGGTACAAGACCCGGCGCATACGGATCAAACCTATGTCGTCATGCCGATGCGTGTTTAAGCCGCGGCTCTTGATATTTATATAAGACATGCATATTACGCGTTTACATATTGAGCGTGTGCGGAATTTAAAGACGGTTGCTCTCCACGGATTGCAGCCGTTTAATGTTTTTTATGGCCAAAATGGTTCAGGTAAAACCTCGATTTTAGAGGCGATTCATTTACTTGCTGCTGGTCGTTCTTTCCGTACCCATATTCCCAAAAATTATATCCAGCATGGCGCACAGGATGCGATTGTGTTTGCACAATCTGCGACTGAAAAAATAGGCATGCAAAAAATGGCCAGCGGGGAACAGTTGATCAAGGTCAATGGCGATCTAGTGGCAACTCAGGGACAACTGGCCAAACTGTTACCCTTGCAACTGATTGATCCACAAAGTACCGATATCATCGATCATGGTGCCAAACCACGACGTCAATTGCTCGACTGGTTAATGTTCCACGTGGAACCAGAGTTTTATCATGCCTGGCAATATTATTCTCGTGCGCTGAAACAGCGAAACAGTCTGCTCAAAAGCAAACGTTTTCTGAGTCTGTCTGATGTAGAACCGTGGAACCAGATGCTAAGTGAATATGGTGAAATCCTGCACTCGCAACGTGTCGGCATCGTGGAACAATGGAAGCCATTTTTTGAAGATGATCTGAAACAGTTATTACCTGAATTGCAAGTCAGTCTGGAATACAGTCCGGGCTTTCATAGTGAAACCGGCCTGCTAAATGATCTGACCAACCAGCATGAAAAAGACTGTGAGCGACGCTATACCGAATATGGCCCACATCGCGCAGATTTGCGTTTAAAGACCCCGATGGGGGATGCTGATGTGATCCTGTCGCGCGGGCAGAAAAAGCTGCTGATGATCGCACTAAAACTGTCGCAAATCGCAATGCTACATTCTTGTAATAAGGAAACTGTGGTATTATTAGATGATGTGACAGCAGAATTAGATTTAACCGCACAACAACGTTTAATTGAGCGATTGAGCCAACTTGGTAGTCAAGTTTTTATTACCACCTTAGACCATGAATCAGTACAAAAGCACTTACATGATTTGTCTATCTCATATCAGTTATTCAGTGTTGAAAACGGTACAGTTCAAGTTGTGCAATAATATTTTTTGAGTTTTACCCATCTTTGGATAGACCTATTTTTCACTAGGGAGAAACCATGAGTTCAGAAGATCAAGCTGCTTCTCAAACAGAACAAACCATTGAAAAGGCTTATGATTCCTCTAGCATCAAGGTATTACGTGGTTTAGACGCAGTCCGTAAGCGTCCGGGCATGTACATTGGTGATACAGACGATGGTACAGGCCTGCACCACATGGTGTTTGAAGTAGTCGACAACTCGATTGATGAAGCCTTGGCAGGCCACTGTGATGAAATTATAGTGACGATCCATGAAGATGAATCGGTTTCAGTTTCTGATAATGGTCGTGGTATTCCGACCGACATTCACCCTGAAGAAGGTGTGTCTGCAGCAGAGGTGATTTTAACCATTCTGCATGCCGGTGGTAAGTTCGACGACAACAGTTATAAAGTGTCTGGCGGTCTGCATGGTGTCGGTGTTTCCGTAGTCAACGCACTGTCTGAAAAACTCGAATTGACCATTCACCGTGCCGGTAAAATTCATGAACAAGAATACCGTCATGGCGATTCTCAATATCCATTAAAAGTAGTGGGCGATACCAATAGAACCGGTACTCGTGTCCGTTTCTGGCCAAGTGCCGAGACTTTTAGTCAGACCATTTTTAATGTTGATATTTTGGCGCGTCGTTTGCGTGAACTGTCGTTCCTGAACGCAGGTGTGCGTATTGTGCTGCGTGACGAACGCATTAATGCCGAGCATGTCTTTGATTATGAAGGTGGTCTGTCTGAGTTCGTTAAATATATTAACGAAGGCAAAACTCACCTGAATGATATTTTCCATTTCACTGCTGCACAGGCCGATAACGGTATTACGGTAGAAGTCGCATTGCAGTGGAATGATTCTTATCAAGAAAATGTACGTTGCTTTACCAACAACATCCCGCAAAAGGATGGTGGTACGCATTTGGCCGGTTTCCGTGCTGCGTTGACCCGTGGTTTAAACAACTACATGGACAGCGAAAATATCCTGAAAAAGGAAAAAGTTGCGGTATCGGGTGATGATGCGCGTGAAGGCCTGACTGCCATCGTGTCAGTCAAAGTACCTGATCCAAAATTCTCTTCACAGACCAAAGAAAAACTGGTGTCGAGTGAAGTGAAAACGGCTGTTGAACAGGCCATGAACAAGGCATTTTCTGAATATTTATTGGAAAATCCACAAGCAGCCAAAGCGATTGCTGGCAAGATCATTGATGCAGCACGTGCGCGTGATGCAGCGCGTAAAGCACGCGAAATGACACGTCGTAAGAGTGCGCTGGATATTGCCGGTCTTCCAGGTAAACTGGCCGATTGTCAGGAAAAAGATCCAGCTTTGTCTGAACTGTACCTGGTCGAGGGTGATTCTGCAGGTGGTTCAGCCAAGCAAGGTCGTAACCGTAAAATGCAGGCGATTTTACCGTTGAAAGGTAAGATCCTGAACGTGGAACGTGCCCGTTTTGACCGCATGATTTCCTCTGCTGAAGTTGGTACGCTGATTACCGCACTCGGCTGTGGTATTGGTCGTGAGGAATATAATCCGGACAAACTGCGTTATCATAAAATCATCATCATGACCGATGCTGACGTCGATGGTTCACACATCCGTACGCTGCTGTTGACCTTCTTCTTCCGTCAAATGCCAGAACTTGTGGAACGTGGTCATATTTATATCGCACAGCCACCATTATATAAGCTGAAAAAAGGTAAGCAGGAACAGTACATCAAGGACAATGATGCACTGGAGACTTACCTAATTTCGAATGCGATTGATGAGCTGGAACTGCATATCAGTGCAGAAGCGCCTGCGATTCGTGGTGAAGCACTGGCGAATGTGATTGCTGATTATCAGACTTCCCAGAAGAGCTTGGCACGTTTGACCCAACGTTATCCTGCGAGTCTGCTTGATGCCCTACTGTCACTGGAAGGCTTTAAGCTGGATCAGCTGGAAGACAAAAACTATGTGGAAACATGGGGTGGGAATCTACGTGTAGCGATTGAAGCCATTCAGCCTACATTACGTCCAGAATTAACCCTAGAACGTTTTGAAAAAGAACTGGCAGATGGTCAAAAAACTGCAAGCTGGTTGCCACGTATCACGATCTATGTACATAACTTGCCACATAGCTACCTGTTAGACTCAGTACTGTTAGGTTCAAGTGAATATGCACGTTTATTAAAGAACTCGAAGAGTTGGTTTAGCCTGCTTGAAGAGGGTGCATATTTACAAAAAGGCGACCGCAAGATTCAGGTTAGCAATTTCCATCAGGTTTGGCAGCATATCTTGCAGGACTCACGTCGTGGCATGATGATCCAGCGCTATAAAGGTCTGGGTGAGATGAATGCGGAACAGTTGTGGGAAACCACCATGGATCCAGACAACCGTAACATGCTGCAAGTGACAGTTACCGATGCGATTGAAGCGGATCGTATGTTCTCTTGCTTGATGGGCGATGACGTAGAACCACGTCGTGCTTTCATTGAAGAAAATGCCTTGAATGCAGATATTGATGCATAACCCTTCAGGATAAAATCAGATATAAAAAAGCGCCTTTCGAGGCGCTTTTTTTAGACCAATTTTTTTACTCATATCCTGTGAGCTAGGCAAAATAAAGTAATTTTGGACCGATTTTTAGATATGGAACGGGTTCATTTAGGTTTTAAAAAGCCAAGTTGAGTAAGCCAAATCGACTCTAAGAAAGGGTTTATGTATAGAGATTACCAACTCGGGAGAATACCTGAAATCTGGAGTGAATCTATCGTTATAAAAATGATCTGCATCAGAACTTCTAAAATAATTTTTGAATAGGAAAGTGAGGTAGAAAGACGTTCTTTATACGATGAGAAGTTTGCATGCAGTTAACGACACTAGGTGAAAACTGGATCAGTCAAAGTGGTATTTAAAGATGCGTGTAATAAAAACAGATCGAATACTTTAGGTGGATTCGACTAAAAAATAATAAATCGCCTATTCAGAAGATCCAATATCTCAAAAATAAATAAAAAGCTGCTAAAACTAAATTTTAAATTTTAAATAGCTTATAAGAAACTTGGTCTAATACGCTAAATAATACGTGAATAATATTGCTTCAAGCATCTAGAAAGCCTGATCAGAGATGTGGATAACTCTAAAGTTACCCATAATTTTTATGTGAATAAGATAGTATTTTTCCGCAAGCTTTAATCCACGTATTAATTCTTTATTTTAAATTCAAATTTGAAATCGATTATCTTGTGGATAAGTGTTTTTAAATTTAAAATAGCATTTTAAATTTAAAGCTAGATTTGGCGATATATTGCTAGTATGACCAGACTATTCCTTGGATTGGCTTTAAAATAAAAAATTATTATAAATTAAATACTTGTAAATATAGTGTAGTTTCTCTAATCATTACCGTGGAACATATTGTTAACTAAAAACTCAAGATGTAGCTAAACTACATAATTGATTTAATAATCAAGTGAACTTTCATTTTTATTTAAAATCATACTTTTATCGATTTTTGCTTAACTTTTTTATTTCTCATTTTTGAGTTATTTCTTGATTTCATTATTGAAAATCGGGCATTTCTTTTATTACTCGATAGAAAAGAGGGAGGGAATCGCTGAAATGATATTGATTAGGAACAAGAAAAAGAGGATTGATAAAATGACGATGAAAAATAAAAAAGCGCCTGACGGCGCTTTTTTTTAATCATATTTATGGTGTTAGAATGACTTTACGACAGTCTTCTTCCTTTTTATCAAAAATACGGTAACCTTCCGCAGCATCTTCCAGTTTCATGCGATGGGTAATAATCAGATCTGGAGACAGATCTCCATTTTCAATATGTTCTAGCAACTGCGGCAAGTAATTATGCACATGGGTTTGTCCCATTTTAAAGGTCAAACCTTTGTCAAAGGCATCACCAAACAGGAAGCCATGAATTGGACCGGCATAAACTCCAGGTACACTCACCACACCGCCGCGACGGACCGCTGCAATACATTGTCTTAGCGCTGAACCACTCGAACCTTCTAATTTCAGGTTGGTCATTACGGTTTCCAGCATGCTACCTTTGGCTTCAAAACCGACCGCATCAATGACGGCATCGACTCCACGATAACCCGTGGTATTTTGAATGATAAATTCAGCGGCATCGACTTCATCAAAATTGACCGGAATCACCCCATAGGTTTGATGTGCGAAACTCAGACGATAAGGATGGTGATCGACCATAAAAATCTGCTCGGCACCGAGCATCCGCGCACAGGCAGCAGCCAGCAGACCGACTGGGCCAGCACCATAAATCGCCACACTGGAACCTCGACCAACTTGGGCATTGTTCACTGCTTGCCAGGCGGTTGGCAGAATATCAGTCAGGAATAATACTTTTTCATCAGGCAGGGAACCCGGCACCTTAAATGGTCCGACATTGCCTTTGGGGATCCGTACATATTCAGCCTGACCACCCGGTATACCACCATACAGATGGCTAAAGCCAAATAAAGCTGCCCCTGGTGGGATCTGTTTTTTGTTGAGAATTGCACCACGGCCGGTATTGGTATTTTCACAGGCAGCCATGAGTTCATGTTCACAGAAAAAACAGTGACCGCATGCAATCACAAAGGGAATAATCACCCGGTCACCTTTTTTGACTTCGGTTACTTCAGGGCCGACTTCTTCTACAATTCCCATAAATTCATGGCCGAAAATATCACCGTCTTCAGTGGCCGGGATTTTCCCCCGGTATAAATGCAGATCTGAGCCACAGATGGCGGTGGCTGTCACCCTTAAAATAACGTCATCTGGTTCCTGAATCACTGGATCTGGAACGGATTCAACTCGTACATCCCGAGCACCATGATAGGTAAGAGCACGCATGCGGATTTCCTCTTTCTAGTTCAACATTAAACAGACTCGTATCAAGGCTGCCAAAAATTAAAAAACACTTGTATTAGAGCCTTAGGATGAAACAGCGCGCTGTAAATTAATGTATGAAATAAGGCATCCAACTGTTTAAAAAATAAACTTATATAGGGTTTGTGTAATTCATGACCTTATGTGTCGAATGAATAGAAAAGAACAGAATTAAAGAAACATCTAGACGTAGATGAAAAAATACAGGGGGGAAAATGGAAGAGAAAACATTAAAAATAGTGAATAAAAAAGAGATGAACAACGTTGGTCATTCATCTCTTATCTTAAATCTTACTAAAAGAGCTTTAGAACGTCTGTTCCAGACTTTCCAGTTCCATCATCAGTTCTAGCATTTGCTCTTCGGCTGTTTCCAGTTTGGCTTTTAGCTCGGTTTGCTCATTCATCAGTTTCAGCAAATCATTTTTACGTGATGCTTCGTATAAAGCACTGTCACCCAGCAGGTTTTCAATTTCAATCAGTCGCGGCTGTAGTTTGGCCATCTGTGCTTCGCATTTTTCAATATTCTTGCGAATCGGACGACTTAGTTCCCGCTGGCGAGCAGCTTCCTTACGTTGTGCTTCCTTGTCCAGTTTGGAAATAGTCGGTTTGACTTCGACTTGGGATTTCACCGGTTCTGCTGGCTTTTGCCCATTTTTAATCATCTCAATACGGGCTTGGCGTAACCAGTCAGCATAGGCAGTAAGATCACCATCAAACTCACGGCATTGACCATTATGTACCAGTAGTAGTTCATCACAGACGCTGGCGATGAGCTGACGTTCATGCGAAACCAGAACCACCGCACCCTGGAAATCTTGCAAAGCCATAGTCAGTGCATGACGCATATCTAAGTCTAAATGGTTGGTCGGCTCATCCAGAATCAGTACATTCGGACGCTGCCAAACAATCAGTGCTAGGGCCAAACGTGCACGTTCACCGCCTGAGAAGCTTTCGCTTGGCGTATCCATACGTTCGCCACTAAAACCGAAACTACCCAAGAAGGAGCGTAGACTGGCTTCACTGATTTTTTTATCTGCGATACGTGCTAGCTGTAACATTGGGCTGGCATTACCATCCAGTGCATCCATTTGATGCTGGGCAAAATAACCAATATTCAGTAATTCTGAATCTTTCCGCAGACCCTGAATCAGTTTTAGGTCACCGACCAGCGATTTAATCAGCGTGGATTTACCGGCACCATTCATCCCAAGCAAACCGATCCGGCTGTTTGGCGTGATCTGTAAATTTACATTGGTGACAATCAGCTTGTCGCCATAACCAATATCGGCATGTTCCAGTTGCAATAACGGCGAACTCATTTTGGTCGGTTCACGGAAACTGAAAGTAAATGGCGTATCGACATGCGCAGCAGACAGTTCCTGCATACGTTCCAGTTGCTTGATCCGGCTTTGGGCCTGTTTGGCTTTGGTCGCTTGCGCTTTAAAACGGTCAATATATTTTTGCAGATGTGCGCGGGTTTCCAGCTGCTTTTCATACGCCTGTTGCTGCTGTGCCAGACGTTCACTACGGGTACGCTCGAAAGTCGAGTAGTTGCCGGTATATAAAATCAGTTCCTGATTTTCGATATGTAAAATGTGATCGGTAATCGCATCGAGGAAATCCCGGTCATGCGAAATCAGCACCAGCGTACCTTCATAAGCCTTGAGCCAGTCTTCTAGCCAGAGAATCGCATCCAGGTCCAGATGGTTGGTCGGTTCATCGAGGAGTAGTAAATCTGAACGGCTCATCAAGGTACGCGCCAGATTCAGACGCATACGCCAGCCACCGGAAAAACTTGAAACATCCAGCTGTGATTGATGTTCAAAGAAGCCCAGACCCGCCATCAGCTGCGAGGCTTTGGCAGGAGCCGAATAACCTGAAATTTCATCAAAACGGCCATATAAATGTGCCAGTTCTGCATCATCCAGTTGATCCGGCTGATCGAGTTTTTGCTGAATATCCCAGTATTCTTCATCGCCCGACAATACGAAATCAATGGCTTTCATATTCAGTGCTTTGATTTCCTGAGCCATATGCGCCACGGTCCATACCGCAGGTCGGGTCAGCGAACCGGTGTCCGATTCCATGCCGCCGAGCAAGGCTGAAAACAGGGTTGATTTTCCAGCACCATTGACACCGGTTAGGCCAATTTTCCATCCTGGGTGTAACTGCATCGACGCTTTTTGAAATAAAACACGTCCACCGCGACGTATAGATAACTGGTCTAACTGAATCATTGAGAAATCAAAGCTAAGAAATAAGATGCGCCTATTCTAAAGGAAAGCCCTGTGAAAATGAAAAATCTTACCGATTTTGCTGAAATGAATCAGTTTTCACCTCTGTCAATTGATCTAGGGTGGACGCATAAGTTGAGTAAAAGCTCTATTTTATGCATGAACAGTGGTTTATAGTTCAGGCTGATGGAGCAAAAAATATCATAGAGTCAAATAAAAATGAAAAAGGGATGTTTAATTTTATCGGCACTGGGCATTTTGGTGTCGACTTCAACTCAAGCCAGAGTGAATGTCTGTGTTTTTGATTTACTGGGGAAATCTGGTGAGTCTTACAAACTGCTGGAGGAATGGGCGCTGGCAGCAAAAGGCTGGGGTGCCGAAATTCAGCTAAGCGCTTATCAGGATGAAGCCAAGGTCGATCAGGACGTCAAAGCCGGAAAATGTGATGCCTTCTATATGACCTCAATGCGTGCCCGGGCTTATAACAAATTTGCTGGATCGATTGATGCAATTGGCGGCGTGCCGAATAATGACATTGCCATGAAAGCCATCAGCTATGTACTGGATAAACGCAATAGCAAACGCCTGATCACCCAGATTGGCAAAGAAAAATTCGAAGTGGCGGGTATTGGTCAGATTGGCCCAGCCTATATTTTTGTTCGTGATCGTACTCTAAATAAACTGGAACAGGTCAAAGGCAAGAAATTTGCCGTGCTGCATTATGACTATGCGCAAAAAATCATGGTCGACCGGATTGAAGCAGTACCGGTCATGTCGGAAATTTCCAATTTTATTCGCAAGTTTAATCAGGGCGAAGTGGATATTGTCGCTGCACCGGCTTATGCATTTAAACCGCTGGAATTACAGAAAGGACTAGGCCGTCAAGGCGCAATGATTAATTTTCCGGTGATTAATGTCACTGCTGATCTGATTATTCGTCAGGAAGAGTTTCCGGCAAGCTTTGCCGCACAATCCCGAAACTGGTTTGTGAAACAGTTACCGCACAGCTTTGCCATGGTCAAGCGCATGGAAGCTGAGATTCCAAGCAAATATATTCTGAATCTAAGCCGTGAAGATCGTGTGGCCTACCAAAAGATTCTGCGTGATGGGCGGATCGATTTAACCAAACAGGGGATTTATGATCAGGGCATGATGAACGTATTGAAACGCGCGCGTTGTACGGTAGAAAGAACCAATTTTGAATGTTCGATTGGTGGCGAATAAATCTGAAATCATGTATATCTTTGTAACTATATCTGGGTAAATGTAATTATAAGAAAGCAGTTTTAAACATTAAGATATTGATATTTAAATATATATTTAAAAATAACTTAGGCAACTATTGCTGATTTATCTTTATAGGCCAAAATGCCGGTTTTAAATGGAGTAAATGCTCTATTTTTTTTAATTAAACTTGCTTAATATTTGTCCCGTGTACGGACACTCAGCGAATAACAAGATTTCAAAGGATAACTACAATGAAAAAAACACTCTTATCATTGGCTGCATTCTCTGCATTTGGTTTTGCAAGTGCGGCGCATGCAGAAAAAGTCGATATCTGTGTGTTTGACTTACTGGGTAAATCCGGTGAGTCTTTCCAGATGGCGCAAGAATGGGCACTGGCTGCAAAAGGCTGGGGCGCAGAAATCAATCTGATTGCCCGTCAGGATGAAGCGGTTGCCGACAATGATTTTAAGGCAGGTAAATGTGATGGCGTATTTATGACCGCCATGCGTGCCCGTCAATACAATAAATTTGCCGGTTCTATTGACGCACTGGGCGGTGCACCAAGTAATGCCATTGCCCAGCGTGCGATCAGTTTTGCTCTGGACAAACGTAATGCCGCGAAAATGGTAACCAATATGGGCGGCAAAAAATATGAAATTGCCGGTATTTCGCCTTTAGGTTCGGCATTTATTTTCGTCCGTGACAAGAATATCAATTCGATTGAAAAAGCCGCAGGGAAGAAATTCGCCGTACTCGGCTATGACGATGCCCAGAAAATCATGGTACAGCGCGTCGGTGCACAGGCCGTCATTTCCGATGTGTCCAACTTTGTGGCCAAATTTAACAATGGTCAGGTGGATATGG
Organism: Acinetobacter sp. CIP 102136; assembly: GCF_000369685.1. Lineage (GTDB taxonomy): Bacteria > Pseudomonadota > Gammaproteobacteria > Pseudomonadales > Moraxellaceae > Acinetobacter > Acinetobacter fasciculus. The sequence goes on along the minus strand of NZ_KB850143.1, from coordinate 13,052 downwards.
TGGGTGCGCCTGCCTATGCCTACAAGCCATTAGAAATCTATAAAGGTCTGGGTAATAACGGCGCGATGTTTAATTTCCCGGTGCTGCATGTGACGTCTGATTTTGTGATTCGTCCAGAAAAATTCCCCGCAGGTTTTGGACAGAAATCGCGTGACTGGTTTATCAAAAACCTGCCAAAGAGCATGGCCATGATCAAACGTCTGGAAGCCGGTATTCCGTCGAAATATAAAATGAACCTGAACGTTGAAGATAAAACCAAGTATCAGAAAATGTTACGTGATGGCCGGATGGACATGACCAAACGTGGAATCTATGATGCCAGCATGATGTCAGTATTAAAACGTGCCCGTTGTTCTGTCGATAAGGCCAACTTTGAATGTTCAATGGCTGGCGAATAATCTGATTTTTAAAGCAAAAAGCTTAGAGTGATCTAGGCTTTTTTTATGGCTGAACCAGGTCAGATCTGCCATTGTGCAGCAAATAAAATAGCTTAAGCTTAATCTAAATATTAAATTCGAATGTTTCATATAAAAAACAATCACATGTGACTAAAACTTCAATAACAAAAACAAGCGATAAGGAAATGAAGATGATGCATAGAGGATGGAAAGTACTGGCATTGGCTACAGCGACACTGGCTGTTTCAGGTCTGGCGCAAGCCAAACAGGTGATTTGCGTATTTGATCTGGTCGGTAAAAACGGTGATGTCTATAGTGTGATGAAAGACTATCAGTTGGCGGCCAAAAACTGGGGGGCAGATGTCGAATTGCGGGTGAATACTAATGAAGCCGTGGTCGCAGAAGATTTTAAAGCCGGGAAATGTGACGGCATTAGTGTGACTGGAATGCGTGGCCGTCAATTTAACAAGTTTACCGGTTCTCTGGATGCAATCGGGGCTATCACCGATCTGAATCTGGCGGTTAAAGTCATGCAGGGCCTGGCCAGTCCCACCTTCGCCAAACAAATGCTGCAAGGTAAATATGAAATTGTTGGAGTGATTCCGGTAGGTGATGCTTTTCTGTTAGTGAACGACCGCAGTATCAATACTGTTGCCAAAGCAGCCGGTAAAAAAATTGCGGTACTAAGCCATGACGAAGCACAAAAAATCATGGTACAGCAGGTTGGTGCACAAGCAGTGAGTGCCGAAATCAGCAATTTTGCCAGTATGTTTAACAATGGTCAGGTGGATATTATCGGTGCACCAGCTGCAGCATTTAAGCCTTTAGAATTACATAAAGGGTTGGGTAGTAAAGGTGCGATTGTGAATTATCCGGTATTGCAGGTTACAGGTAATATTATTATCCGTCCTGATAAATTCCCGGCAGGATACGGACAAAAATCACGTGAATGGGTCAAGAGCCAGTTACCACGTGCCTTTGGTATTTTGGGTAAAATGAAAGCGGATATTCCTTCGAAATACTGGATGGATATTCCTGCGGCAGATAAACCAGGTTATCAGAAAATGATGCGGGATTCCCGAATTGACCTGACCAAACGCGGCGTTTATGACAAACGCATGATGAAATTGCTGTGGCAATTCCGTTGCAAACAGAATCCGACAAATTTTGAATGTGCCTTACAGGATGAGAACTACAAATAATCCTGATAAAATTACTCTGATTTGACTTTTAATCTGTAGAGACTGACCATATATTGAGTGTGCTATACTTAAATATGGTCTTTTCTTTTTAAAGACATTCCATTCAACAGAGGAATCCGCCATGAATGCCCAAGCGCTTGTGCTCACCGACAATGCCGCAAATAAAGTACGCCAGTTGCGTGACAGTGAAGGTAACCAAGACTTAATGCTCCGTGTCTATGTGACCGGTGGCGGCTGTTCAGGTTTCTCTTATGGCTTTAACTTTGCAGAAAGCCAGAATGAAGATGATGCAGAATTCGCCAATGGCGATGTTAAAGTCCTGGTCGATTCACTGAGTTATCAGTATCTGGTTGGTTCGGTAGTAGATTATTTAGAAGGTCTGGAAGGCTCACGTTTCGTGGTACAAAACCCGAATGCGACCACGACCTGTGGTTGTGGATCTTCATTCTCGATCTAAATCCATGCATAAAAAAAGTCCTCTCAATGAGGACTTTTTTTATGCATGGAAAAAGTTTAGCTATCCAGTTTTACCGCTTCAAGCAGGTCAAAGATCACGCTGGTGACATCCTGACTCAACTCGCGGTTATTAAAAATTTCATAGGCGCTAATGGTAATGTCGGTATCACTTGGTAACAGACGCTGTTCTTCTTCGATCAGGTCATTAATCGGCAATAAGGTCTGTTTGATTTCCAAATGCAGAATATCTTTATATTCCAGATTTTCATCGTCGAGTTCAATCAGTTGTTCATTGAAATAAGGCAGCAAAATCGAATGAAGATAGGGTTGGATGTCCTCGATATCAAAGATCTCGATATCACGGGTTTCATCAATCGTACTAATGTGGTCATTTACTTCAATTAAAATATGGTAGTAACTCACACGAATCTCCAAAGATGGCCTAAACAATGTAGCCAATCACAATAACATGAAATCAGAATAGAGTGTTTTTTATAATACTTATACACTTAAATTAATTAAGGAATTCAAGCTGATCATTTAACGGTTATAAAGCAAGGTCTTGTCTGCAGGTCGCAGCTGGAAGTGTTGCAGATTCTGTTTACCCAGCACCGGATACATCAGTGCTTCCGGGTCATTATGGTGATACAGACCCAAGGCATGTCCGAGTTCATGTGCCAGAGTCAGGCGGAGATCATCTTCTGCATCAAATTGATAGACATGAATTTGATTGCCCATAAACACACCTTTATGAAATTCGCGGGCAGGGAAACGCTGTTGGGCTTGAATGATATTCTGTTGATGATTTTGCAGACCATGTTGATGCATGGAAACATTCATATTAAAGGAACTTTGCTGTTCCTGCAGGTATTGAAGTTCCCGTTGAAAATTTTCCGATTTACGCTGTAAAGCCAAAACTTCATATTCAATTTGCTCACGCTCATAAGCAGATAAATTCGGCTGACGGCGTCGTTGCTGTAAGGCCTGAAATTCACTATTGATCTGATCTCTTTGCTGGATCAGGCGTTGCTGCTGACTTTCCAGATGCTGATGGGATGCTTCCAGGTTTTTGACCTGACGTTGATACTTGGCGTCATCTGCCAGCAACTGTTTTTCGACTTTCTTTAAGGCATCATAGTCTTGCTGGCGCTGATCATAGATCAGGTGAATACTCAGCCTAGCATTTTCATCATAGACCATCAAATCGTCACGATTGCTTCCCTGATGCCAGATCTCGATGGCTTCCTTGCTCAGTTGAATCACTTGATCTTTACTCAGTCCAAAGCCTGAATCGACCTGATCAATCCGGAAACGTAAGCGGGTATCGAAAGGATGCGTCAAGCGATCAGCCAGCGAGTTATAGCGCAGTTGAGGATGGGTTTGGGCCTGCATATGTAGATAGGCAGACATGATCAATCCCACTACGAGCAGACAGAGCAGAAGACGCATATTTTTTATTTAAATGTCTATTTTTTAAAAATATAGCTTAATTTTAATGCCTTTCCCATGCTTATTTGCATCATCCTTCAGCTTTTGGATAAAGCCCTAATTCGGCCAAAGCCTGCTGCAAAATTTCAAGGCGGATCGCCGGATCTATACCATTTTGCATCTGCATATTGAGTGAAAATGCCACGATTTCAGCCTGCGGTGTTTCAACCCAGCCGGTGAGCCAGCCGACTTGCGGTTCCACATCCATGCCCCAACCGGATTTGACATATAGTCGATAAGCTTTCCGCTCCTGTAAAAATAACATGGCTTTGACTTGTTGCTGGACTTGAGGATCAAAGGCCAGTTGCTCTCGGGCCAACGCAGAAACAAATTGGACTTCCTGTTTTGGAGTAACTTTCAAAGGGCCTACCAACCAGAAGTTATCGACCTGTTGACCAATCTGCTGATTACCAAATTGGATGCGTTGTACTTCCTGTTGCATTAATTCCAGACCAATACGACGCGCCAGCTCTTGATAGACCGGTACCGCAGAAGCTTGCATGGCTTGGCCGAGCGTCATGTCTTTTTCCCAGGCGGTAAAGCTGCGTTTCTTGCCATCCCATTTAAAAATTTCATTGGTTGTGGCTTTGCCATGTTGCAGGCCAATCAGAGCATTGAGCATTTTAAAAGTAGAGGCGGGAACATATTCGGTATTTGCACGATTTAAATCATTGCCATAGACCTGTACTTGTTGATCACGCTGAATCACTAAAACACCAGAGCTTTGCGCCTGATCAAATAAGCTGGCAATCGCTTGAGTCGAAATGCTTTGAGATGGGAGAGATGAAACGGGTAGGCTACATGCTGTCAGGCCCAAGCAACTCAGTAAAGGCAGAAAAATCAAAATTTTCATCGGTTCAGGGTATTTTAATGTTTGATTTAACTTAAACAGCTTTTTCTGAAAATACGATCAAATTTTGGTCATTTTTCTTCTATTCTTTTAATTAGAGACATAAAAAAACCGCGCTTTCGCGCGGTTTTTTCAGTTAAAGCGACAAATTATTTTTTGTCATCTTTCACTTCAGTGAACTCGGCATCTACAACACCGTCGTCCGCTTTTTGAGATTGACCTTCGCCACCTTGGAATGCGTTTGGATCAAAACCTTGCGCACCGCCTTGGCCTTGAGCTGCTTCATATGCACGTTGTGTAATTGGCATGATGATGTTTTGCAGCGCTTCAGTTTTCGCTTTGATGTCTTCAACGTCATTTTCTTTGGTTGAAGCTTCAAGCTCAGAAACCGCAGTTTCGATTGCAGTTTTTTCGTCTGCAGTCACTTGTTCACCAAGATCTTTCACTGCTTTTTGTGAAGAAGCAACTAAAGCATCCGCTTCGTTACGTGCTTTTGCAAGCTCTTCAAATTTACGGTCTTCTTCAGCATTCGCTTCAGCATCTTTAATCATTGCTTCGATTTCAGCATCAGACAAACCTGAGTTTGCTTTAATCTGGATCGATTGCTCTTTACCAGTACTCTTGTCTTTTGCAGATACTTTCAAGATACCGTCAGCATTGATGTCGAAAGATACTTCAATTTGTGGCACACCACGTGGCGCAGGTGGAATGTCACCTAACTGGAAGTTACCCAACAGTTTGTTTTGCTGCGCCATTTTGCGTTCACCTTGGTAAACCGAAATGTCTACAGCAGGCTGGTTGTCCGCAGCAGTTGAGAACACTTGAGATTTCTTCGCAGGAATCGTGGTGTTTTTCTCGATGATTGCAGTCAATACGCCGCCCATGGTTTCAATACCAAGTGTCAGCGGAGTTACGTCAAGTAAAAGTACGTCAGTTTTGTCACCTGAAAGTACCGCACCTTGAATCGCAGCACCCATGGCTACTGCTTCGTCAGGGTTTACGTCTTTACGTGGCTCTTTACCGAAGAATTCTTGAACCTTCTGTTGAACCATTGGCATACGAGACTGACCACCTACCAGGATCACGTCAGAGATGTCAGAAGTCGAAAGACCTGCATCTTTAAGCGCAATACGGCAAGGCTCAATCGTACGAGCAACCAGGTCAGCAACTAAACCTTCAAGTTTTGCACGTGTTACGTTGATCACTAAGTGTTTAGGACCAGTCGCATCAGCAGTGATGTATGGAAGGTTGATTTCAGTTGCATTTGAAGAAGAAAGCTCGATTTTTGCTTTCTCCGCAGCTTCTTTTAAACGCTGAAGTGCAAGTGGATCTTGTTTCAGGTTAAAGTTTTGTTCTTTCTTGAACTCTTCAACCAGGAACTCGATTAACGCGTTATCGAAGTCTTCACCACCTAGGAATGTATCACCGTTAGTCGACAATACTTCAATTTGCTGGTCGCCATCAAGGTCCGCAATTTCAATGATTGAAACGTCGAAAGTACCACCACCCAAGTCATAAACCGCGATTTTACGATCGCCTTCTTTCTTGTCCATACCAAACGCAAGTGCCGCAGCAGTTGGCTCGTTGATGATACGTTTAACTTCTAAACCTGCAATTTTACCTGCATCTTTAGTTGCTTGACGCTGTGCATCGTTGAAGTAAGCAGGAACAGTAATAACAGCTTCAGTTACGGTTTCGCCCAGGTAATCTTCAGCAGTTTTCTTCATCTTTTTCAAGATTTCAGCAGAAACCTGTTGTGGCGCCAATTTTTTGTCGTTGACATCAACCCAAGCATCACCGTTGTCAGCTTTGATGATTTTGTAAGGAACCAGACCGATATCTTTTTGTACCGCTTGGTCTTCATAACGACGACCGATCAAACGTTTGATCGCGAACAATGTATTTTTCGGATTCGTTACTGCTTGACGCTTTGCAGATTGACCTACCAGAATTTCGCCATCTTTATAGGCAATAATAGATGGAGTGGTACGCGCGCCTTCAGCGTTTTCGATTACTTTAACTTTGTCGCCTTCAAGTACTGCAACACATGAGTTTGTAGTACCTAAGTCAATACCAATGATTTTAGCCATTTGGATGTTTCCTCTAAAATTTTTTTGTGATTTACACTTGTTATCCGATATGAGAGCCGTTCGATTTTTTTCAAGTAAAATTTTTGAAAAATTTCACAAACTCCCGAATTTATTTGGCTTAAGCGCCGACCATCACCATGGCAGGACGCAATAAGCGACTGTTAAGCGTGTAGCCTTTTTGCAAAACAGTCCCAATTTCATTTGCTTTGGCATTTGGATCAATCCCGACTGCCTGATGCAGATCCGCATTGAAACCGTTGTTGGTATCCACTGCCACAACCCCAAATTTCTCCAAGGTATGCAATAAAGATTTAAGGGTCAGTTCAACACCTTCACGCAATGGTGTTTGCTCTTCACCTGCAGCCACAATGGCACGTTCCAGATTGTCGACTGTTTCTAGAAGCTCTTTAGAGAACTTTTCCAGAACTGTATCTTTATGCTTTTCAGATTCACGCTGAATACGTTCAACACTCTTTTGTGCTTCATAAACTGCATTGGCGGTACGGGCTTTTTCTAACTTTAAATCACCTTCAAGCTGCGCAATCTGCTCTTGTAAAGACTCAACGGAAACTTCAGCCTGCTCGGTTTCAGCTTGAGTTTGCGCTGTATCTTGTTCCGCTTGCTCTTGCTCAAGTTGTTGAGCTTGCTCGTTTTGCTCAGTCGCCATTGATTTACTCCGTTTAAATGGGTTCTTAAACATGTACAGTCCTTAGGCCTCAGTGTTCACTGCGTTTATGCTGAACTGCCATGGTTGTGAAGTTCTTGATTACCTAAAGAAATCGGGGCAGGGTGTAAAAATTCAAGCGTCGACCCAGATTAAATTTAAGATTTATACAAAATACTGAATCCAGCGGATAGCAGAACAAGCTATTCAGAACACAACAGCAGGATAGGATGAGAATAAAATACACGGACATCAGCAGCGATGAATCCGAATTTTGAACTGAATAGATTTAATTAGCGACTAAATCTAAGAATTAAGTATTTGAAAATAAATATAAAAAATGAATAATCGTATTTTTGAATCAAATTAATAATTTTAATCCGTTTTAAGTATTGGTAAAAAAATTGCATCATACTTCTATTAACAGCGACCTTGTTCAGAGGAGAGAGCCGAACCGGGTTGCTGTTGCCCTATTTTAGAGTTGCTTTTTTCAAGCTGAGTATCCCCAAAACTCAGCTTTTTTTTGCCTATTTATTTATTAGACATAAAAACGATTAATATCTAAGCAATAAAGTCTTTCACAATAGATGAACTTTTGATTAATATTTATTCTAGATTCTATCGCTGTAGTTTCTTCTTATTTTGAAATGTGTTTTCGTGGCTTATCCTGTTCTCTAGATAAGCCTTTTTTTGTCCAGAATTTACCTTTTTTGAATTTGTTGGAATCAGTCGTCTCTATTTTAGCGGTTTGTAAGATAAAACTTACAGCTTGGATAGTGAATGTCCGCTTCATGAGAGCAAGTTGATTCGATAGGATAATTTATATAGAGAATAGGATGTTCTGGTTGAATTGCTGAGAAGCATAAGCAAAGTGGAAGTTCGTTTAACATAACCCTCTGCAAAGGCCCTAAAGAAATTTTCTTTAGGGCCTTTGTCTATCTGGCAGCTATCTTTTTCCATTTAAAAAGCCCAGTCTGGGCTTTTAATACAGAAAATGATTCAAGTCTTAATCGCGACGATCGCGTGAACGTTGTTCTTGATGACGTCGGTTGTCATTCCAGCGTTGATTAGAACGATTTTGCTGGACTTTTTTACTGCGTTGATCTGTTACACGTTTACGCTCCAGATCCTGACGACGTTTACGTTCTGCCTCTGCCTGTTTTTGCCGTTGCGTCATGATATTTTTACGTTGCTGTTCATGGCGCTGTCGTTCCAGTTGGCTTTTACGTCGATCCAGCTCTAACTGTCTTTTACGATCCTGCTCCCAATTGCGATGTTGTAATTCCTGTTTACGTCGATCCAGTTCAATGCGTTTGCGTTGCTGTTCATATTCCCAACGTTGCCGCTCATAGCGACGATCTTGTTCATAACGCCGGTCCAGTTCATAGCGACGGTCATAACGCTGATCATAGCGGCCATCATAATAGCCACCATCTTCAGGAAATGCGACGCAGCCTACAGCTAAAAATGCAGTCGCCAAAGACAGAGCTAGAATTTTGCTAGCCATAGGCATCCTCCCGATTTGTAATAAAAAATATACTTAAGCTCGCAAAAGTACGTCAAAAATAACCTTTAAACGGTCAATGACATCTTTTATAAATGAGGGTAACGTATCGAGTAGAAGCTATATGTACATTGATATTAAGACTTATATAAGAATATGGTCACTGAAACGCTAATCGTGTAGAAACTATGAAGAATTAAGAGAATAAGGACTAAAAATAATGACTGTGAATCCTCCGGTTCTGAAAAGTGTGATGGAAAAGGGACAAGGGACGGCAGCGCGTATGCTGGACCGCTTACCTGGCATTGCACAGGAAGCATTAGTTAAGGCTCTGGATTATCCTCATGTTTATCCTGATTTAGATCCATTGGTTAAATGCCTGATGGCCATCCAGATAAAACAGGGGCATAGCAGTTTTATCAGTGAGGATCTGGCTCATTCGCGCACATTGTTTGATGCACGCATGAAAGCGATCGCGGCTAAACCAACTACTGTCAAAGTCATCGAAGAGCTGCGCCTGCCTTTGCAAAGTGGCAGCATCTTTGCCCGGCATTATCATCCAGCTCCACAAAAGAAGTTGCCGATGGTGATTTTTTATCATGGCGGTGCATTTATGGTGGGCGGTCTGGACAGCCATGATGAATTCTGTCGCTTGCTGGCAGTACATGCCAAAGTGCAGGTGCTAAGCGTGGCTTATCCGCTGACGCCAGAATTTAGCCCCTTGCAGATGGTACAGGTTTGTGAAGATGCCTTGGCTTGGGCACATCAGCATAGTAACCAACTAAAAATCTATAAAAATCGTATTGCCGTAGCAGGGGACAGTGCGGGCGGAAATCTGGCTACTGTGGTGGCACAGCGCAGTGCAGGTAAATCTTATGCCGCACGAGCACAGCTTTTGCTTTATCCGGCGGTCGACTTTAAAAGTCGCCATCCTTCTTTTTATGCCTATAAAGATGGACTGGTACTTTCGGAACAGGATATTGATCTGGTGACCTTCATGTATGCCCAAACCCATCAGATTGAACTGGATGATCCGCTGATTTCACCTACTTATGGTGAATTGCGGAATTTACCGCCAAGTTATGTAATTACCGCACGCCATGATGTCCTGCATGATGAAGGTTCAATCTATGCACATAAACTACGTCAGAATGGCGTGAGTGTTCATTATCATGAATATACCGATCAGGCACATGGTTTTATCAACCTGACGCCGATCTCTCGCCGTGCCAAAAAATATGTGATTGAGATCAGCAAAAACTTCCGCAAATTCTGGGACAAAAATAGTTAAATCCAAGGCGCGAGCGCAAAAGGTGTTTCTCATGAAACACCTTTTTTTATAGCTAAGTTTTTATCAGTTCTTATACTTTGCTGTTGATCTGGGCTTCAGGAAAGATCAGATTGAATTTGGGGACATAAAAGCTTTGCAGCAATTTGGCTTTGGAAAAGTCTGGAAATATATTCTCGGCATCTTGCCACTCTACTTGCGAGAGTTTAGAGAGGTGACCGCGGAACTGTGGACTAAACTGAAAACGCTGCCCTTTCCAGGCTTGCTGAATCTTCAGCATAGACGCTGGAATATGATGACTATTAATGTAGAACTGGCGTGCAGATTTGGTTTTCTTCAGCCGAATCGTCATATGCTGGTTTTGATGCTGAATCTGACACAGCACTTCCTGATCCTTTTCCTGCCATTCAAACTGCGCATGTTCTTTGGGAATGCCCCATAAATGCTGACCGTGTACCACAGACTCATGGGTAGACACATAAATTTTAGGAATTGAGCTGAGGCTTCGTTTACTAATTAAAGGATGATCCAGAATCAGTAACTCATCATAAGGGCCAATCGGCGAAGCGTGATAACGCACCAATAAGACTTGGACCATACGACCCAGCGGAGAAGGCGCAATACGGAACTGTTTTGCTTGCTCAATAAAGCTTGGGGTCAGCCAATAATTCAGAATAAAACCCTCACCCTGCAAACGCCAAGGTGGAAACTGGTGGATATTTTGCTCCTGTAATAATGCATGCTTCATTCTTATTCTCTTGTCTTTAGTCGGCAGGTCACTGCATTATGAGTTATAAAAGATTAATATATAGTCATTCACAACCATTACTTCTAAGTAGATGAGTTAATAAATGTTAAAGAAATCATTATGTGTCATCGCACTTGCTGCGGTCAGTCTGCCAAGCTTTGCTGAAAATACGATTATTGAGATGAAGACTTCATCTGGAAATATTGAAATTGAACTCTTCAATGACAAAGCACCAATCTCGGCAAAGAACTTCGAAAGCTATGTAAAGAGCAACTTCTATAAGGATACGATTTTTCACCGCGTCATTCCAGGTTTTATGGTGCAGGGTGGTGGCTTTGATGTGAACATGCAGGAAAAAGCCAATACCAAAGCACCCATTAAAAACGAATCATCGAATGGTCTGCAAAATAAACGCGGTACTTTAGCCATGGCCCGTACCAATCAGCCGGATTCTGCCCGAGCACAATTCTTTGTAAACCTGGTCGATAATGATTTCCTGGATCGTTCTGCTAGAAATGCCGGCTATGCGGTATTTGGTAAGGTCACTAAAGGCATGGATATCGTCGATCAGATTGCCAAAGTACCTACCCGAAACTATGGAATGCATCAAAATGTGCCGGTGAACCCTGTAAAAATCACCAGTGTGACGATTAAAGCACCAGTCGTAAAAAATTAGGCATAGAATAAAGCAGAAATATTTAATTTATATTTCTGTTTTAAAAATATGTACTTATGTAATGAATTGTATGGAATTGAACCAATTTGGTGCATAAAAATAAAACACTCGTGATTCCTGTGCGTTAAAAGCGCTTGCACGTGTAAGAAATTGCCCTATAATGAGCACATACCGACGAGATAGACGGAAACGAACGAAGCAGAATGGCGGAGTTGTTGAGTTTATCGAAGTCCAGCTTCTGGCACTGACGAGGTGTTAGAAAGATCATTAAGAGATTATGAAGAACAACTTGTGTGGATTTTTACTGGTTGATCGATCGAAATTATTTTCATTGATTGATGGTAGAAATTACTCGAAGTTTATTTGAGAAATATTTGTCAGAAAATTGATGAGCCAAGATTGGTGCCCTTTAAGGCACTACATAGTATTAAACTGAAGAGTTTGATCATGGCTCAGATTGAACGCTGGCGGCAGGCTTAACACATGCAAGTCGAGCGGGGAAAGGTAGCTTGCTACTTGACCTAGCGGCGGACGGGTGAGTAATGCTTAGGAATCTGCCTATTAGTGGGGGACAACATCTCGAAAGGGATGCTAATACCGCATACGTCCTACGGGAGAAAGCAGGGGACCTTTGGGCCTTGCGCTAATAGATGAGCCTAAGTCGGATTAGCTAGTTGGTGGGGTAAAGGCCTACCAAGGCGACGATCTGTAGCGGGTCTGAGAGGATGATCCGCCACACTGGGACTGAGACACGGCCCAGACTCCTACGGGAGGCAGCAGTGGGGAATATTGGACAATGGGGGGAACCCTGATCCAGCCATGCCGCGTGTGTGAAGAAGGCCTTTTGGTTGTAAAGCACTTTAAGCGAGGAGGAGGCTACCGAGATTAATACTCTTGGATAGTGGACGTTACTCGCAGAATAAGCACCGGCTAACTCTGTGCCAGCAGCCGCGGTAATACAGAGGGTGCAAGCGTTAATCGGATTTACTGGGCGTAAAGCGCGCGTAGGTGGCCAATTAAGTCAAATGTGAAATCCCCGAGCTTAACTTGGGAATTGCATTCGATACTGGTTGGCTAGAGTATGGGAGAGGATGGTAGAATTCCAGGTGTAGCGGTGAAATGCGTAGAGATCTGGAGGAATACCGATGGCGAAGGCAGCCATCTGGCCTAATACTGACACTGAGGTGCGAAAGCATGGGGAGCAAACAGGATTAGATACCCTGGTAGTCCATGCCGTAAACGATGTCTACTAGCCGTTGGGGCCTTTGAGGCTTTAGTGGCGCAGCTAACGCGATAAGTAGACCGCCTGGGGAGTACGGTCGCAAGACTAAAACTCAAATGAATTGACGGGGGCCCGCACAAGCGGTGGAGCATGTGGTTTAATTCGATGCAACGCGAAGAACCTTACCTGGTCTTGACATAGTAAGAACTTTCCAGAGATGGATTGGTGCCTTCGGGAACTTACATACAGGTGCTGCATGGCTGTCGTCAGCTCGTGTCGTGAGATGTTGGGTTAAGTCCCGCAACGAGCGCAACCCTTTTCCTTATTTGCCAGCGGGTTAAGCCGGGAACTTTAAGGATACTGCCAGTGACAAACTGGAGGAAGGCGGGGACGACGTCAAGTCATCATGGCCCTTACGACCAGGGCTACACACGTGCTACAATGGTCGGTACAAAGGGTTGCTACC